>NZ_DF968338.1:0-39104 GCF_001270025.1 Streptomyces azureus
GCCGCACGGTCTGTGCGGGCCCGGCCTCCACCGGGGAGCTGTCGGTGTCGATGTCCCACCAGCGGGCGCACTCGACGTGCAGGCTCACACGGTCGGCCTGCGGGTAGGGGTTGTGGCAGTACGCGGTCACCCGGGAACCGGTGACGCGGGTCCGGCACGCGGCGCCGAACGGCTCCGCCGACTCCTGCTCGGCGGCGGGCACGCGCGCGTGGGGCGCCGCCTCGTACGCCAGGGTCATCACGAGAGCGACGGCGAGGGACAGTGAGGCCGTTCGGCGGGACAAGCGCACAAGGGGACCTCCTCGGCCGTGCTGGGGAGGGGATCGCGTGGTGAACGCGTACTCCAGGGTGCCCGGTTGTGAGCCTCTCCCGCCCGGCCGGATGACCCGAACGGGTGACGCCCCGCTCCCCGCGCGCTGCGGGAAACGGGGCGCCTACGGCGTACGGGAGATCAGGCTCCGATGGCGTGCAGACCGCCGTCGACGTGGATGATCTCGCCGGTGGTCTTCGGGAACCAGTCGCTCAGCAGCGCCACGACGCCGCGGCCGGCCGGCTCGGGGTCCTTCAGGTCCCACTCCAGCGGGGAGCGGGAGTCCCACACGGACGCCAGCTCGCTGAAGCCCGGGATGGACTTGGCGGCCATGGAGCCGAGCGGGCCGGCCGAGACCAGGTTGCAGCGGATGTTCTGCTTGCCCAGGTCGCGGGCCATGTAGCGGCTGGTGGCCTCCAGGGCGGCCTTGGCCGGACCCATCCAGTCGTACTGCGGCCAGGCGAACTGCGCGTCGAAGGTCAGACCGACGACCGAGCCGCCGTTCTGCATCAGCGGCAGACAGGCCATGGTCAGCGACTTCAGGGAGTACGCCGAGACGTGCATGGCGGTGGCGACCGACTCGAACGGCGTGTTGAGGAAGTTGCCGCCGAGGGCGTCCTGCGGGGCGAAGCCGATGGAGTGCACGACACCGTCGAGGCCGCCGAGCTCCTCGCCGACGATGTCGGCCAGGCGCCCGAGGTGCTCGTCGTTGGTCACGTCGAGCTCGATGACCTTGGTGGGCTTGGGGAGCTTCTTGGCGATGCGCTCGGTCAGCGTGGGCCGCGGGAACGCCGTGAGGATGACCTCGGCGCCCTGCTCCTGGGCCAGCTTGGCGGTGTGGAAGGCGATGGAGGCCTCCGTCAGCACACCGGTGATCAGGACGCGCTTGCCCTCGAGAATTCCGCTCATGGTGATCAGTGACCCATTCCCAGTCCGCCGTCAACGGGGATGACGGCTCCAGTGATGTACGAGGCGTCGTCCGAGGCGAGGAACCGCACCGTCGCGGCGATCTCCTCCGGCTGCGCGTACCGGCCGAGCGGGACCTGCTTCACGATGCCGGCGCGCTGCTCGTCGGAGAGCACCGCGGTCATGTCGGTCTCGACGAAGCCGGGCGCGACGACGTTGAAGGTGATGTTGCGCGAGCCCAGCTCACGGGCGAGGGAGCGCGCGAAGCCGACGAGGCCGGCCTTGGAGGCGGCGTAGTTGGCCTGCCCCGCGGAGCCGAGCAGCCCGACGACCGACGAGATCAGGACGACGCGGCCCTTCTTGGCGCGCAGCATGCCGCGGTTGGCGCGCTTGACCACACGGAAGGTGCCGGTGAGGTTGGTGTCGAGGACCGAGGTGAAGTCCTCCTCGGACATGCGCATCAGGAGCTGGTCCTTGGTGACGCCGGCGTTGGCGACGAGGATCTCGACGGGGCCGTGGGTCTCCTCGATCTCCTTGTAGGCCTGCTCCACCTGCTCGGCGTCGGTGATGTCGCACTTGACGGCGAGGAATCCGGCCGGCGGCTCACCCGAGCGGTACGTGATGGCGACCTTGTCGCCGGCATCGGCGAAAGCGCGGGCGATGGCGAGGCCGATGCCCCGGTTGCCTCCGGTGACGAGAACCGAGCGGCTCAACGGATCACCCTTTCGATAGCGGTCTGACTGCCCCGCCCGGGCGCCTGGACGACAGGCGGTGATGACAGGCGGCTTCCTCGAAAACCTATCGGTCCGGACAGGGCTGCGGACAATCGGGCACCCACAGTGGCGTACGGGACTCACTGTCGGGTCCCTACAGAAAGCCGTGCGCCCGGGTCGGGAAACTCGTGGCCCGCGCGCGGGATGAGGCGACATGATCGGAGCAGTCACGAACGTACGGCAACCACGGTCACCTCGACAGAAAGAGACGGCGGTGCCTCATACCATCGACGAGGCCTTCACGGCCCTTCCCCTACGCGCCCTCGCCGACGCGGCCCTCGCCCGCGCGCGTGCGCTGGGCGCCGAGCACGCGGACTTCCGGTTCGAGCGGGTACGCAACGCCTCCTGGCGGTTCCGGGACGCCAAGCCCGCCGGGTCGTCGGACACCACCGACCTCGGGTACGCGGTGCGGGTGGTGCACGGCGGCACCTGGGGGTTCGCGTCCGGCGTCGACCTCACCCTGGACGCGGCGGCCCGGGTCGCTGGGCAGGCGGTGGCCATGGCCAAGCTGTCCGCCAAGGTGATCAAGGCGGCCGGATCCGAAGAGCGCGTCGAGCTGGCTGACGAGCCGATGCACGCCGACAAGACCTGGATCTCGTCGTACGAGATCGATCCGTTCACCGTGCCCGACGAGGAGAAGGCCGGGCTGATCGCGGAGTGGAGCGCGCGGCTGCTGGCGGCCGGCGGGGTGGACCACGTCGACTCCTCGCTGCTCACCGTCCACGAGAACAAGTTCTACGCCGACACCGCCGGGACCGTGACCACGCAGCAGCGGGTGCGGCTGCACCCGGTGTTCAACGCCGTGGCGGTGGACGAGTCGAGTGGCGAGTTCGACTCCATGCGCACCCTCGCGCCGCCCGTGGGGCGCGGCTGGGAGTACCTGCGGGGCACCGGCTGGGACTGGGAGGGCGAGCTGGAGCAGATCCCCGAACTGCTCGCCGAGAAGATGCGCGCGCCGAGCGTCGAGGCGGGCCTGTACGACCTGGTCGTCGACCCGTCCAACCTGTGGCTGACAATCCACGAGTCCATCGGGCACGCCACCGAGCTGGACCGCGCGCTCGGCTACGAGGCCGCCTACGCCGGCACCTCCTTCGCCACCTTCGACCAGCTGAACAAGCTGCGGTACGGCTCGGAGCTGATGAACGTCACCGGCGACCGCACCGCCGAGCACGGCCTGGCCACGATCGGGTACGACGACGAGGGTGTCGCCGCGCAGTCCTGGGATCTGGTGAAGGACGGCACGCTCGTCGGCTACCAGCTGGACCGGCGGATCGCGAGGCTGACCGGCTTCGAGCGGTCCAACGGATGCGCCTACGCCGACTCCCCCGGGCACGTGCCGGTGCAGCGCATGGCCAACGTGTCGTTGCAGCCGGACCCGGCGGGCATGTCGACCGAGGATCTGATCGGGGGCGTGGAGCGGGGCATCTACGTCGTCGGCGACCGGTCCTGGTCGATCGACATGCAGAGGTACAACTTCCAGTTCACCGGGCAGCGGTTCTACCGGATCGAGAACGGGCGGCTGGCCGGGCAGCTGCGGGACGTGGCCTACCAGGCGACGACGACCGACTTCTGGGGCTCGATGGCCGCCGTCGGCGGTCCGCAGACCTACGTCCTGGGCGGCGCCTTCAACTGCGGCAAGGCCCAGCCGGGCCAGGTCGCGGCCGTGTCGCACGGCTGTCCGTCGGCCCTCTTCAAGGGCGTCAACATCCTCAACACCACCCAGGAGGCCGGTCGATGAGCGCGCGCACCACCAAGCCGCACGAGGTCGTCGAGCGGGCCCTCGAACTGTCCCGGGCGGACGGCTGTGTCGTCATCGCGGACGAGCAGTCCACCGCCAACCTGCGCTGGGCGGGCAACGCGCTGACCACGAACGGTGTCACGCGCGGACGCACGCTCACCGTCATCGCGACGGTCGACGGCAAGGAGGGCACGGCCTCGGGGGTCGTGTCACGGTCCGCCGTGACGGCCGACGAGCTGGAGCCGCTGGTGCGGGCCGCCGAGGCCGCCGCGCGCGGCGCCGGGCCCGCCGAGGACGCGCAGCCGCTGGTCACGGGCGTCGCGCAGGCACCGGAGTTCACGGAGGCGCCCGCCGAGACCTCTTCCGCCGTGTTCGCCGACTTCGCTCCGGCGCTCGGCGAGGCCTTCGCACGCGCGCGTGCGGGCGGCCGGGAGCTGTACGGCTTCGCCAACCACGAGCTGGTGTCGACGTATGTGGGGACGTCCACGGGGCTACGGCTGCGGCACGACCAGCCGAACGGGACGCTGGAGCTGAACGCCAAGTCGCCGGACCGGACCCGGTCCGCCTGGGCCGGCCGCTCCACACGGGACTTCAAGGACGTCGACCCGGCGGCGCTGGACGCGGAGCTGGCCGTGCGCCTCGGGTGGGCCGAGCGGCGCGTGGAGCTGCCCGCGGGCCGCTATGAGACGCTGTTGCCGCCGACGGCCGTCGCGGACCTGCTGATCTACCAGCTGTGGTCGGCGTCGGGCCGGGACGCGGTGGAGGGCCGCACGGTGTTCTCCAAGCCGGGCGGCGGTACGCGGGTCGGCGAGAAGCTGACGGACCTGCCGCTGACGCTGCGCAGCGATCCGAACGAGCCCGGCCTGGAGTCGGCGCCCTTCGTGATCGCGCACTCCTCCGGGGGCGACCAGTCGGTGTTCGACAACGGGTTGCCGCTCGCGCCCACCGAGTGGATGAGCCGGGGCGAGCTGCGGCACCTGACGACCAGCCGCCACAGTGCCGGGCTGACCGGCCTGCCCGTGGCGCCGGGCATCGAGAACCTGATCCTGGACGGGGGCGAGGACCGCTCCCTGGAGGAGATGGTCGCGAGCACCGAGCGGGGGCTGCTGCTGACCTGCCTGTGGTACATCCGGGAGGTCGATCCGGCGACGCTGCTGCTCACCGGTCTGACCCGGGACGGCGTCTACCTGGTCGAGAACGGCGAGGTGACCGGCGAGGTGAACAACTTCCGGTTCAACGAGTCGCCGGTCGGCGTCCTCGGCCGGGCCACGGAGGCCGGACGCACCGAGAAGACGCTGCCCAGGGAGTGGGGCGACTGGTTCACCAGGGCCGCGATGCCCGCGCTGCGCGTCCCGGATTTCAATATGAGCTCTGTCAGTCAGGGCGTATAACCTCGTAGTCGGCTGTCACCCGACTGCCCGAAGATCATCAAGGAGACACGAGAACCGTGACGGACATCGTCGACGAGCTGAAGTGGCGTGGGCTGTTCGCCCTGTCCACTGACGAGGACGCTTTGCGCAAGGCGCTCGCGGACGGTCCCGTCACGTTCTATTGCGGCTTCGACCCGACGGCGCCGTCCCTGCACGTGGGGCACCTGGTGCAGGTGCTGACCGTGCGCCGGCTCCAGCAGGCCGGTCACCGGCCGCTGGCGCTGGTCGGCGGTGCCACGGGCCTGATCGGCGACCCGCGCCCGACGGCGGAGCGCACGCTGAACGACCCGGCGACGGTCGCCGGCTGGGTCGGCAAGCTGCGCTCCCAGATCGAGCCGTTCCTGGACTTCGAGGGCGAGAACGCGGCCGTCATGGTCAACAACCTCGACTGGACGGAGAACCTCTCCGCGATCGAGTTCCTGCGGGACATCGGCAAGCACTTCCGGGTCAACAAGATGCTGACCAAGGATTCCGTGGCCCGGCGCCTGGAGTCCTCCGAGGGCATCAGCTACACGGAGTTCAGCTACCAGATCCTCCAGGGCATGGACTTCCTCCAGCTGTACCGGAGGTACGGCTGCACGCTCCAGCAGGGTGGCAGCGACCAGTGGGGCAACCTCACGGCGGGCCTGGACCTGATCCACCGGCTCGAGCCGGACGCCACGGTGCACGCCATGGCGACGCCGCTGATGACCAAGGCGGACGGCACCAAGTTCGGCAAGACCGAGGGCGGCGCCGTCTGGCTCGACCCGGAGATGACGACGCCGTACGCGTTCTACCAGTTCTGGCTGAACGTGGACGACCGGGACGTCTCGAAGTACATGCGCATCCTGTCCTTCCGCTCCCGCGAGGAGCTCGAGGAGCTGGAGAAGCAGACGGAGGAGCGTCCGCAGGCCCGGGCCGCGCAGCGGGCGCTGGCCGAGGAGCTGACGACGCTGGTGCACGGCGCCGACCAGACGGCCGCCGTGATCGCCGCGTCCAAGGCCCTCTTCGGGCAGGGCGAGCTCGCGGAGCTCGACGACAGGACGCTGGCCGCTGCCCTGTCGGAGGTCCCGCACATCCAGGTCGCCGAGCTCGGCCCGGTCGTCGACCTGTTCGCCGAGGTCGGCCTGGTGGCCAGCAAGTCGGCCGCGCGCCGCACGGTCAAGGAGGGCGGCGCCTACGTGAACAACGTCAAGGTCGCCGGCGAGGACGCGGTCCCCGCCAAGGAGGACCTGCTGCACGGCCGCTGGCTGGTGCTGCGCCGGGGCAAGAAGAACCTGGCGGCGGTGGAGGTCACCGGCGCCTGAGTGCGCGAGCGAGGGAGCGGTCTCCGGTGACGGAGACCGTCCCCTTCGCCGTTGTGCCGCCTTATGCCCTTCGTCTGTTTCCCCGGACCGCCGTGTACGCCATGTCGCCGATGGCGACGAGGACGACCGCGGCCGCCAGTTGGAACACGTGCCGCCACCAGTCGATACCCGCGGTGGCGTCCACACCCGCCGCCCGGGCTATGGCGTTGCCTCCGATGGCGCCGAGCATGCCCAGAATGACGGTCAGCCATAGGGGGACGTGCTGCTTGCCCGGAATGATCGCCTTGGCGAGCAGACCGAGTACCAGTCCCACGATGATCGCCCACAACCACCCCATCGCTGCCTCCTCGTACGGCTTGACGTGAGCACTACGCCCAGTGTCGGCCCAGGTGCCCTACGCCGCATGCCGGGGGCAGCCATACGCGGCACGGACCAGTCCGTTCGCCCGGACCGGACCGGCCCCGGTCTCGTGGCCGACGCAGGCGCGGCGTAACGTGGAAGCTGTCCCGGCCAGGCTCCCCGACCGGCCGAGGACGGCTACGGGGCGGGGAGATCCGATACGGGCGGATGGTGGAATGCGATGCGGAAGCAGCATGGCGGCGGACACGTCGAGGTGTTCCGGATCACCGGCGCCCGGGCCGGACTCCAGGAGGACGTCCGCAGGCGGCAGCGCCGGTACGTGATCTCGATGACGGTCCGCACGATCTCCGTGATCCTCGCGGCCACCCTGTGGAACGTCGAACGGCACGTCGCCGTCGTGGCGTTGGTGCTCGGGCTGGTGCTGCCGTACATCGCGGTGGTGATCGCGAACGCCGGGCGTGAGAACGCGCCATCGCTGCCGTCGACGTTCGTGGTGCCGCCGGTGCGGCCGATGATCGCGCCGTCGGGGACGCAGGACAGCCCCGCGGAATCCGTGGCGGAAGATGCCGTGTCCGGGACGGTACCGGGGGCGCGGACCGAGTCGCAGGAGCGGTAGGGGCGCTCGCGGGCGATCACAAACGGAAGTCATCTTCCCGCCAAGCTCAAGAAAAGCTCAGATCAATCATGTTGTTCAGGTGCCGGGCTCGGGGTTACCCGTGACATACTTCGTACGCGCTCCGCATCCCCCGTCGGAGCGACGGACCGACGCCGGGCAGCTCCCCCCGTGGCTGCTCGGCGTCGCCTTTTCTGTGTGCAGTGGTGAGACGAAGCTGTGAGTGACGAGACGCCCATCTGTTCCGCGAAGGGCTGCCGTGCGGATGCCGTATGGGTGCTGGCGTGGAACAACCCGAAGATCCATACGCCGGAGCGGCGTAAGACGTGGCTCGCGTGCGAGGAGCATCGGGAGCATCTGTCGCAGTTCCTCGGGGTGCGGGGGTTCTTGAAGGACGTGGTCCTGCTGGAGGAATGGGAGTCCTCGCAGAAGCCCTAGCCACCGATCGCCGACATCGGCCGGTCCGGCTGAACGAACGTCGGGTCGTCCAAGCCCGCTCCCGCCTTCTTGCCCCACATCGCGAGTCGCCAGATGCGGGCGATCTCCTCGTCCGGGGCGCCCGAGCGCAGGGCGGCGCGCAGGTCGGTCTCCTCCTGGGCGAACAGACACGTGCGTATCTGGCCGTCGGCCGTGAGGCGGGTGCGGTCGCAGGCCGCGCAGAAGGGGCGGGTGACGGAGGCGATCACGCCGACGACATGCGGCCCGCCGTCGACCAGCCAGCGCTCCGCCGGTGCCGAGCCGCGTGCCTCGTCGCCCTCGGCGGTCAGCTCGAAGCGCGCGCGCAGGGAAGTCAGGATGTCGCCGGCCGTGATCATGCCGTCCCGCTTCCAGCCGTGCTGGGCGTCCAGGGGCATCTGCTCGATGAAGCGCAGCTCGTAGTCGTGCTCCACGGCCCAGGCGAGGAGGTCGGGGGCCTCGTCGTCGTTGAGGCCCGGCATCAGGACCGAGTTGACCTTGACCGGCGTGAGGCCCGCGTCGCGCGCGGCGTGCAGGCCCTCGATGACGTCCTTGTGGCGGTCACGGCGGGTGAGGGTCTTGAAGACGTCCGGGCGGAGCGTGTCGAGGGAGACGTTGACCCGGTCCAGGCCCGCCGCCTTCAGGGCGGCCGCCGTGCGCTTGAGGCCGATGCCGTTGGTCGTGAGGGACATCTGGGGCCGCGGTTCGAGGGCGGCGACGCGCTCGACGATGCCGACCAGGCCGGGGCGCAGCAGGGGCTCGCCGCCGGTGAAGCGGACCTCCTCGATGCCGAGGGAGGTGACCGCGATGTGGATCAGGCGGACGATCTCGTCGTCCGTGAGCAGGTCCGGCTTGGCCAGCCACTGCAAGCCCTCCTCGGGCATGCAGTACGTGCAGCGCAGATTGCACCGGTCGGTCAGCGAGACCCTCAGGTCGGTGGCCCTTCGGCCATAGGTGTCGATGAGCACGTGGGCCCCCTCCCTCGACGCGGATCGTGCCCGGAGCGCTCTCTCTCCGGCACCTGCGAGCCTACGTGACACCACTGACATCCCCACAGACCCGATCCCACGACATGGAACGCGGCCGCGCCGCAGGGACCTGGAGGTTCCTACGGCGCGGCCGCGTCAGGGGGTTCGTGCTCAGTGGGCGCCGGTGCCGGTCAGGGACCGGACCTCCAGCTCCGCGAACTTCTTGACGTCCGGCTCTTCCTTGGACAGGACCGTGCCGAGCCAGCCCATGAGGAAGCCGAACGGGATGGAGATGATGCCCGGGTTCTTCAGCGGGAACCAGGCGAAGTCGACGTCGGGGAACATCGCCTTGGGGTCGCCGGAGACGACGGGCGAGAACAGCACCAGGCCCACGGCGACGATCAGACCGCCGTAGATCGACCACAGGGCGCCCTGGGTGGTGAACCGCTTCCAGAACAGGCTGTAGAGGATCGTCGGCAGGTTGGCGGAGGCCGCGACCGCGAAGGCGAGCGCGACCAGGCCGGCCACGTTCAGGTCGCGGGCGAGGGCGCCCAGGCCGATGGAGACGACGCCGATGAAGACGGTCGCCCAGCGGGCCGCGCGGACCTCCTCGGCGCCCGAGGCCTGCCCCTTGCGGATGACGTTGGCGTAGATGTCGTGCGCGAAGGACGACGACGAGGCGAGGGTGAGTCCGGCGACGACCGCGAGGATCGTCGCGAAGGCCACCGCCGAGATCGTGGCGAGCAGGATCGCGCCCCAGGTCGAGTCGACGCCGCCGAGGTGCAGGGCGAGCAGGGGTGCCGCCGTGTTGCCGGACGGATTGGACGCGATGATCTCTTCCTGTGAGATGAGCGCGGCGGCGCCGAAGCCGAGCGCGATCGTCATCAGGTAGAAGCCGCCGATGATGCCGATGGCCCAGTTCACGGACTTACGCGCGGCCTTGGCGTCGGGCACCGTGTAGAAGCGGATCAGGATGTGCGGCAGGCCGGCGGTGCCGAGCACCAGGGCGATGCCGAGGGAGATGAAGTCCAGCTTGGAGGTGCCGGTCGCGCCGTACTGGAGGCCGGGCTCCAGGAAGGCGGCGCCCTTGCCGCTGTTCTCGGCGGCCGTGCCGAGCAGGTCGGAGATGTTGAAGTTGAACTTCAGCAGCACCAGGAAGGTGATCAGGAGGGTGCCGCCGATGAGCAGCACGGCCTTGATCATCTGAACCCAGGTGGTGCCCTTCATGCCGCCGATGGAGACGTAGACGATCATCAGGATGCCGACCAGGGCGACGATGAGGATCTTGCCCGCGTCGGAGGTGATGCCGAGCAGCAGCGAGACGAGGACGCCCGCGCCGGCCATCTGCGCCAGCAGGTAGAAGATCGACACGACGATCGTGGACGTACCGGCGGCGGTGCGGACCGGGCGCTGGCGCATGCGGTACGCGAGCACGTCACCCATGGTGTAGCGGCCGGAGTTGCGCAGCGGCTCGGCCACCAGGAGCAGGGCGACCAGCCAGGCGACCAGGAAGCCGATGGAGTAGAGGAAGCCGTCGTAGCCGAAGAGGGCGATCGCGCCCGCGATGCCGAGGAACGACGCGGCCGACATGTAGTCGCCGGAGACGGCGAGGCCGTTCTGGAAGGCGCTGAACTGGCGTCCGCCGGCATAGAAGTCGGCGGCGTCCTTGGTCTGGCGGCCCGCCCAGATGGTGATGCCGAGCGTGGCCAGGACGAACAGCGCGAACAGGGTGATGATCAGCGGGCGGTGCTCGCTGGCCTCGTTCGCGGCGATAAGGGTCTGCTGTGCGGTGCTCATGCGCCGCCCTCCATCCGGGACTTGATGGCCTCGGCCTTGGGGTCGAGATTCGCGGCGGCGTGCTTCGAGTACCACCAGGCGATGAGGAACGTGGTGACGAACTGGGCGACGCCGAGAATGAGGGCGACGTTGATGTTGCCGAACAGCTTGGTGCCCATGAAGCCGCCCGCGTAGTTCGACAGCAGGACGTACAGCAGGTACCAGGCGATGAAGGCGACGGTCAGCGGGAAAGCGAAGGAGCGGTAGGAGCGGCGCAGTTCACCGAACTCCGCGCTCTCCTGCACCTCGGTGAACTCCTCGGGTGAGGGGAGTTTGTGTTGCTCTTTCGAGGGGGGCGGTGCGTCGGTGGCCACGGAGCGTCTCCTCGCGATTACGGAAGCGGTTTTGAACAGGGACGGAGGCGAGTGTCCTCGCGCTCCTTGTCCAACGTCACGGCGGCACGCGAGAACCGGTTCAACCGCGCGGCGTTCTTTCCGAAGTCGTTTCGGCAAAACGTTGCTGGCCAGCGAGAGCGCGGGATAGCTTCACCCTGCACCACCTCGTCATGTACCTGCCCGAGCACCACCTGTGCCTCGGGCCGGTTTCGTTTCCGGAGGATGTGGAGACCCCATGTCTCATCTGCGTTCCAGACGCCGGCTCGCCCTTGCCGTGCCCGTCGTGCTGTCCCTGACGGCCTCGCTGGGCTTCCTGCCCGCCGCCGCGTCGGCGGCCCCGCGCGCCGAGTCGGCCGCGCAGACGGCAAACGCGCCGAAGCTGGCGTACGTCGTCAACACCAAGGTGGACCGTCGCACGATCGCGTCGGTGAAGAAGGCGGTCGGCGCGGCCGGCGGCACGGTCGTGGCCACGTACGAGCGGATCGGCGTGATCGTCGCCCACTCCTCGAACCCCGACTTCGCCAAGAGCGTCCGCACGGTGCGCGGGGTCCAGTCGGCGGGCGCGACGCGCACGGCGCCGCTGACCGCCGCGGGGACCAAGGAAGAGGGCGCGGTCGAGTACCTGACGGCCGCCCAGGCCAAGCGCACCGAGGCCGCCTCGGCGAAGACGCCCGAGAGCGAGCCCCTCGAGGCCGACCAGTGGGATCTGCGCGCGATCGGCGCCGACAAGGCCGCGAAGATCAACCCGGGCAGCGGCAAGGTGACCGTCGCCGTGATCGACACCGGCGTGGACGACACCCACCCCGACATCGCCCCGAACTTCTCCGCGTCGCAGTCCGCCAACTGCGCCGGCGGCAAGCCCGACACCAGTCAGGGCGCCTGGCGGCCGTACACCCCGGAGGACTACCACGGCACGCACGTGGCCGGTGAGATCGCCGCCGCGCGCAACGGAATCGGCGTGGCGGGCGTCGCACCCGGTGTGAAGGTCTCCAGCATCAACGTGACCGACCGGGCGAGCGGCCTCTTCTACCCGGAGAGCGTGGTGTGCGCCTTCGTGTTCGCCGCCGACCACGGCGTCGAGATCACGAACAACAGCTACTACGTCGATCCGTGGCTGTACAACTGCATGGACGATCCGGACCAGCGAGCCATCGTCGACGCGGTCAACAGGGCGCAGCTGTACGCGCAGAAGAAGGGCACGCTCAACGTCGCCGCGGCGGGCAACTCCAACCACGACCTGGACGCGGACGCGATCGTCGACGCCTCCAGCCCGAACGACACCACGCCCGTCGAGCGCACGATCGACCCGCACGAGTGCTTCGACATACCGACCCAGCTGCCGGGTGTCGTCACGGTGAGCTCGACGGGCGTCGACAACGAGAAGTCGTACTTCTCGACGTACGGCAAGGGCGTCGTCGACGTCGCGGCGCCGGGCGGCGACCGGCGCTACCAGATACCCGACACGCCCTCGAAGGACGGCCGCATCCTGTCCACCATGCCGAACGGCGCGTACGGCTTCCTCCAGGGCACCTCGATGGCCTCCCCGCACGCCTCCGGTGTGGCCGCGCTGCTGAAGTCCAAGCACCCCTGGGCGTCCCCGGCCCAGCTCCAGGCCCTGATGAAGGCGCAGGCCGACCCGACTGCCTGCCCCGAGTCGTACGACCAGGACGGTGACGGCACGCAGGACGCGGTGTGCGAGGGCGGCAAGCGCGTCAATGGCTTCTACGGGTACGGCATCGTCAACGCGCTGCGCGCGGTCAAGTGACGCGCGCTTCCCAGACCTCCCGCACAGCCCGCTCGTACCGCGAACGAACTGGAGACACCATGACAGCGCCGCACGCGCGCTACCGCCGCGCCGTCGCGATCCCGGCCGGGATGGCCATGGCCACGGCCCTCGCGTTCCTGCCGAACACCACGGCCGCGGCCGCCGACGAGGCGCCCGCGGCGGTCTCGGCCGACGCGACCTCGCTCAGCTACGTTGTCAACGTCAAGCCGGGCCACGGCACTTCGGCGTACGTGAAGAAGGCCGTCGGCAAGGCCGGCGGCACGGTCGTGACGTCGTACGACCAGATCGGCGTCATCGTCGTCCACTCCTCGAACCCCGACTTCGCCAAGACGATCCGCACGGTGCGCGGCGTGCAGTCGGCCGGTGCCACCCGTACGGCGCCGCTGCCGACTGCGGTGACGGCCGACCTGGGCGCGCCGAAGGTGCTGAGCGCGGCCGAGGTCGCCAGGGCCGAGGCCCCCGCCGGACAGGACCCGCTCGAGCCCCAGCAGTGGGACCTGCCCGCCATCAAGGCGGACAAGGCGCACGAGAAGTCGCTGGGCAGCGAGAAGGTCACGGTCGCCGTGATCGACACCGGCGTCGACGACACCCACCCCGACATCGCGCCCAACTTCGACCGAGGCGCGTCGGTCAACTGTGTCTCGGGCAAGCCGGACACGTCCGACGGGGCCTGGCGGCCTGGCGCATCGGAGAGCCCGCACGGGACGCATGTGGCGGGTGAGATCGCCGCCGCGAAGAACGGCGTCGGCATGACCGGTGTCGCGCCCGGGGTGAAGGTCTCCGGCATCAAGGTGTCCAACCCGGACGGCTTCTTCTACACGGAGGCCGTGGTCTGCGGCTTCGTGTGGGCGGCCGAACACGGCGTCGACGTGACGAACAACAGCTATTACACCGACCCCTGGTACTTCAACTGCAAGAACGACCCGGACCAGAAGGCGCTGCTGGACGCGGTCACGCGGGCGTCGCGGTACGCGGAGAAGAAGGGTGCGGTCAACGTCGCGGCGGCCGGCAACGAGAACTACGACCTCGCGGCCGACGAGATCACCGACCCGTCGTCCCCGAACGACTCCACGCCGGGTGGGCGGGTCGTCGACCCGTCCGAGTGCCTCGACATCCCGACCCAGCTGCCGGGCGTCGTCACAGTCGCCTCGACGGGTGCGAAGGGCATCAAGTCGTCCTTCTCCAACTACGGCCTCGGCGTAGCCGACATAGCCGCCCCGGGCGGCGACTCGACCGCCTACCAGAAGCCGGCGCCGCCGGCCACGAGCGGTCTGATCCTGGGCACGCTGCCGGGTGGCAAGTGGGGCTACATGGCCGGTACGTCGATGGCGTCCCCGCACGTCGCGGGCGTCGCCGCCCTCATCAAGTCGACGCACCCGTACGCCTCTCCGGCCCTGGTGAAGGCCCTGCTGTACGCGCAGGCCGACGCCACGCCGTGCACGGACCCCTACGACATCGACGCCGACGGCAAGATCGACGCGGTGTGTGAGGGTTCGAAGAACCGCAACGGCTTCTACGGGTGGGGCATCGCGGACGCGCTGGACGCGGTGACCAAGTAGAGCTCGTGTGGAGGTAGTCCGGGCCGGGCGGGGACACCTGCCCGGCCCGCTTCCTGTCTGCGGCAGGATTCTTTGTCATGGACGTGTACGTGGATCCCTCGACCTGGACAGCGCGACCGGTCCGGCCGAGATGGGAGTTGGCCCTGCGGTTCGCCGGGAGTGTGGTGTGGTTTCCGGTGGTGTGTGTGCTGTGGGTGGCGGTGGTGGCCGCGTTTCTCGTCGTCGGCATGTTCGCCGAGGTGATCACCGCGTTCAGCAACACCCTTGAACGCGGCTACCTCCGCGCCATGGAGGTGATGGTGAACCGGGTCGCGCGCCTGGCCTCGTGGTGCGTGTCCTGGCCGGAGCTGCGGCATGAGGGAGATGCTGAGTACTACAAGGCGCGCGTGGACAAGGTGGTCGCGAAGCGGACCGCCCGGGCCTCGGCTCCGGTCGAGCCGAACAAGCCGCGGCCACCGCAGGACTGCGCGATACCGCTGCGGGCCTACCGCGGCGTAGGCGGCTGGTACGTCGCCGAGGTGGCGCTCGCGCAGGGATGGGAGCTGCGGCCGACGGACGTGCGCAAGGAAGTCCGGTTGTGGTGGTCGGCCGCATCGAAGGTTGCTTGAGTTCGTTCTCGCGGATTTGCCAGCCTTGTGAAGGCTGGTGAAGATCTCGGGGTGACCTTGACAAGACCCGCCGCCCTCCTGGTGCTGGTGGCACTGGCCGCGTTGATCCCGCTGCTCGGCCCGTCCACCGCGCTGCAGGGCACCGGGGAGGCCTCCGTGCCCGGCGCCGGCGGCATAGCCCTGCTGCGGGCGGTGCTGTTCGCGGCCCTGTGCGTACCGATCGGCGAGCTGTTCGTGAACCGGCTGGCGCGTTCCGTGCCCGGCGCGGAGAGGGCCACCGGCCGGCCGGCCGTGCCCCGCAGCTGGTCACCGCCCGCGGCCGTCGCCGGGTTCTTCGCCGCCCTCGGGCTCGCCTCGGTCGTGGCCACGGGCAATCTCGTCCCTGACGGCCTGTCGGACATCGACGTGGGCGGGCTCTACGCGTCCAGGGACGGCAAGCTCGCCCTGCTGGAGGTCAACGCGTTCCTCGTGGCGGGGCTGTGTGCCGTGTCGCGCCGGCCGGCCACGCAGCTGTGGCCGCTGGCCGCCGTGGTCGTCGCCGAGGCCCTGCGCGCGCACCCCGCGATCGAGCACACCCCGCTGACCGGCTCCGGACTGACCCTCGTCCACCTGACCTGTGCGGCGCTGTGGGCGGGCGGCCTGCTGCACGCGCTGCGGACCCTGCGGCTGTGGCACGGCCGGCACGGCACGGAGGAAGGCGCTGCCCTGCTGGGTCTCTACGCGCGCGTGGCGGCCGTTCTGCTCGCCGCCATTACCGCCACGGGCGTGTGGAGTTCACTGCGCCGGATGCCGCCGGAGACGGTCCTGGAGCAACTGACGGCGACGGCGTACGGGCGCGCCCTGCTCGCCAAGGTGCTTCTCGTGGCCGCCGTCGCCGCCCTCGCCCTGTGGGCACAGCAGCGGTTGCGCCGGGCGGCCGACCCGCTGACCGCCTGTGCGCCGGCACGGGCGGAGGTGGTCGCGCTGGGCCTGGTGGTCGCCGTGTCCGGACTGCTGACGGCCCTTCCGCTCCCTATCCGCTGGTGACGCTCGCCATCCGCTGGTGACGTTCCCGAACGCGCTGGTGAAGTTCCCCGTCCGCCGATGGGTCTCAGACGGCGCGCATCTCTCCGTACGTCGCCGCCGGCGCCCTGCGCGCGTTCAGCGCCTCGATCGTGCCGCCGGCGAGGAGGACCTGTGCGGCGATGTACGTGAGCATGATCCAGAAGTCCGGCACGGGCGGCTGCGGCCAGTCGGCGACGCCGGTGGCGATGAGCGTGTCGGAGAGCAGGAAGAGCGCACCGCCGAGTCCGGTGAAGAGGCCGAGCCGGATGGCGGCTCTGTACGCCATGGCCGTGAGCAGGAGGCTGTACCCGGCGACGGGCAGGCGTAGGTCCGCGGGCAGGTCCGGCCACAGCAGCGCGACGGTCGTGACCAGGGCGGTGGCGTAGCCCAGGGCGAGCAGGCCCGCACGCGCGCGTGGCACCGCGTACCGGCTGCCGTGCGTCCAAAAGAGGACGAGGTAGCAGAGGTGTCCCGCCGCGAAGCAGCCCATGCCGGCGAGGAAGGCCGACTCGGCGTCGGACAACAGCAGGACGTCACCGCCCCAGCCGAACAGCAGGGCGGCCACGAGCGGCCGGGGTGCCCGGCGCAGGACGGCCCAGAGCGCCAGGAGCGGCATCAGCAGCGGCTTGGCGACGGCGTGCCCGGCGTCGAAGCCGGCCGCGAGGGAGCCGAGGTCGACGGCGACGGCGAGACCGAAGGCGCCGAGGACGAGCCGGGAGTGGCTCACGTCGACGTGGGCTTTCCGACGGACGACGAGGTCGTGGCCGGGGCCTCGGTCGTCCTGATGGTGAGCGCCGGTGCCGGAGCCGGCGCAGGCCCCCACCCCGGCCCCCGGAACACCCGCCCCGCACGCTCGCGCCAGTCGCGCGCTGCCTTCAGGTCCTTCGCGATGGACACGTACTCGTGCGTCGCCACCTTGAGCAGGTTGTGCGTGTTGATGTTCTTGGTCAGTCCGTACACGGGCCGCACGGTCTCGGCGACGAAGGATCCGAACAGCCGGTCCCAGACGATGAGGATGCCGCCGAAGTTGCGGTCCAGGTAACCGCCTTGGGAGGCGTGGTGGACACGGTGGTGCGACGGGGTGTTGAAGACGAACTCGAACCACCGGGGCATCTTGTCGATCCGCTCGGTGTGGATCCAGAACTGGTAGACGAGGTTCGCGGAGGAGCAGAAGGCGAGCGCGGCCGGGTGCACTCCGGCCGCGATGAGGGGAACGTAGAACGGCCATACGGTCAGGGACGTCCAGGGCTGACGCAGCGCGGTGGTGAAGTTGAACTTCCGGCTGGAGTGGTGGACCACGTGACAGGCCCACAGGATGCGGATGACGTGATGGCCGCGGTGGGACCAGTAGTAGAAGAAGTCCTGCGCGAGCAGCATCAGCGGGACGGTCCACCACAGCACGGGCACGCGCAGGGGCGTGAGTTCGTAGAGGGCCGTGTAGAGGGCGACGATCGGGATCTTCCAGAGGAAGTCGAAGGCGAGGCTGCCGAGCCCCATGCCGATGCTCGTCGCGGCGTCCTTCGCCTCGTAGCCCGCCGCGTCCTCGTCGGGGTGGAGACGGTAGCTCACCATCTCGACCACGGTGAGCAGGACAAAGGCGGGTATCGACCACAGCACGACATCGGGCAGGTTCGGCATGCCTGAACCGTAGGACCGCCGCTCTGCCCCGGCTAGACGTTGTTACCGACAAGTATTACCGACGGTACGCGCTTGCTTCTTGGCGATCTCCACCAATCCGGCGTGGCCGCCCGGCCGGGCGGATGAGGGTCGATCAGACGTACGTCTCGCGAACGGACAGACCGGACAAGACGCCTGAGGGAGCATCGGAAGAGCGGAGCCTGCGCACCTGACGGACGGCGGTGTCAGTCGCGGCCCGTATCCTCAGGAACCATGCTGGAAGACCTGACGACCGCGGCGTTCTCTCCCACGTCGTGGCCGGCCGCGTATCCCAAGGGGTACGCGGTCGTTGACGTGGAGACCACGGGCCTGGCCCGGGACGACCGCATCATCTCCGCGGCCGTCTACCGGCTGGACGCGCGCGGCGAGGTCGAGGACCACTGGTACACGATGGTCAACCCCGAGCGTGACCCCGGCCCCGTGTGGATCCACGGACTGACGAGCGAGGCGCTCGAGGGCGCGCCCCTCTTCCCGGACATCGCCGAGGAGTTCACGGCCCGGCTTCAGGGACGGGTGCTCGTCGCGCACAACGCCGTCTTCGACTGGCAGATGATCGCCCGGGAGTACGCGCGCGCGAAGTACGAGGCGCCCGTGCGGCAGCGGCTGTGCACCATCGCGCTCTCCAAGGAGCTCGGGCTTCCGCTGCCCAACCACAAGCTGGAGTCGCTCGCCGCGCACTTCGGCGTCGTCCAGCGAAGGGCGCACCACGCGTTGGACGACGCGCGCGTGCTGGCGGAGGCGTTCCGGCCCAGCCTCAGGGCCGCGGCGGCGAACGGCGTACGGCTGCCGTTGCACGAGTGCCGGCCGCTGACGGAGTGGTCGGACCGCCCCGCCACGCCCCGCATCGGGCAGCAGGCGGGCCCGCGAAGCTACGGCGGCTACCGTCAGACCAGTTGGCGCCCCTCCCGGAAGCGCCCCGCCTGCCCCTACCCCAACCCGGGGCGCTACGAGGCGGGCGGGCGGCTCAAGCAGGGCATGCGGGTCGCCTTCTCCGGCGACACCTCGACCGAGCGCGAACTGCTGGAGGACCGGGCGACCGAGGCCGGGCTGCACGTGGCCACCAGCCTGTCCCGACTGACCAGCCTGCTCGTCACGAACGACCCGGACTCGGGCACGTCCAAGGTGGTCAAGGCCCGGCAGTTCGGCACACCGATCGTGGACGAGGCGGCGTTCGGGCAACTCCTCGCGGATGTGGAGCCGGCGCCGGAGGGGTGACCGTAGGCGGAGCGGTCTCGCCGGGCGACCGTAGGCGGAGCGGTGCCGCCGGGGCGACCGTACGGACGGGTGATTGGCGGGCGACTCGCCCGGCGGCCGCTCGCCCGGGCCGGGGCGACGGCTCACTCTGTGGCGCATGGCGACCTGTGAGGTATGTGGCAATCAGTACGGAATGACCTTCGAGGTGCATGCGCAGGGGGCGGTGCACGTCTTCGACTGCTTCGCCTGCGCTATCCACCGCATGGCCCCCATCTGCGAGCACTGCCGGGTACAGATCATCGGCCAGGGCGTCGAGGTCGACGGCCAGTGGTACTGCGGTGCCCACTGCGCCCGCGCGGAGGGAAAGGTGGGAATTGTCGACAAGGTCTGAACCCGTACCCGCCTGAATGCACCCCACGACCGAGTTGTACGGTCGTGGGGTGTACCGCTTCCTGATGTCCCGGCAGTGGGTGATCCTCACATTGATCGCCCTGCTTCTCATCCCCACGATGATCAGGCTGGGCATATGGCAGATGCACCGCTACGAGGAGCGCACCGCCCGGAACCAGCTGGTCACCGACGCGCTGGCGGCCGAGCCGGTCCCCGTGGAGCAGCTGACCGCACCCGGGCACACCGTCACCAGCGCCGAGCGGTACCGGACCGTGACCGCGAAGGGCCGCTTCGACACGGAGGACGAGGTCGTCGTCCGTCGCCGCACCAACTCCGACGACGAGGTCGGCTACCACGTCCTGACCCCGTTCGTCCTCGACGACGGCAAGGTTCTGCTGGTCAACCGGGGCTGGATCCCCTCGGACGGCCCGAGCCAGACCACGTTCCCGAAGGTCCCCGCACCGCCGAGCGGCGAGGTGACCGTCAAGGGGCGGCTGATGCCGAGTGAGACGACCGCGGCGAGCGGGATCAAGAACCTCAAGGGCCTGCCGGACCGGCAGATCATGCTGATCAACAGCGAGCAGCAGGCCCGGCGCCTGGACGCGCGGGTGCTCGGCGGCTACATCGCGCAGACGGCTCCCGAGCCCAACGGCGACACCCCCGAGCTGCTCGGCGATCCCGGCAAGGAGGACGCGGCGCTGAACTACGCGTACGCCGTCCAGTGGTGGCTGTTCTCAGCCGCCGTCCCGGTCGGCTGGGTGATCCTGGCCCGCCGCGAGGCCCGGGACCGGGCGCAGGCGGCGGCCGCCGCGACGGCGCAGGACAGGGAGTCGCAGCCGGCCACGGCGTGACGCCGTCGGTCCTGGTCTTGGTCGTTGTCAGCCGGCCGCGCCGTCCCGCCAGTAGAGGAAGGCCCGTTCCGGCTCGGGCAGCAGGTCCCACGGATGGCGTGTCATGTGGCGGCCGACGCGCCGCAGGACGAGTGCGGCCTCGGCCGGGCGGTGGGCGCGGGTCAGGGCGAAGGCGAGAAGGTTGAGGTCGGTCATCGCTTCGGCATGGGGCGCGACGGCGGTGTGGAACCAGCCGGACAGGGCCCGGTCGAGCTCCTCGGCCGCCCGGAGCTCGTTCCAGTGACCGCTCGCGCCGATGGCGGCGAGGCCCGTCAGGCCCTGGCGGTGGGCGCCGAGCTCCACGCGGGCCGCCACCGGCAGCACGGCGAGCGGCGAGCCGTGCGGGGCCTGGACCGCGCTCTGCCAGGCGAAGTCCAGCATGTCGGAGAGCGTGCCGTGGCCGCGCGGCGACAGATAGCCCAGCATCTGGTGGTAGGCGCCACGGTGCCACGGCGCGCGGTTGACAGCCTCGGTCCACACGGGCACGGCGTCACGGACCGGTACGGCGCAGGCGCGCATCAGCGAGAACAGGGCCAGCCAGGGCGTCGGATCCCCGGGGCAGGCGTCGGCGGCACGCAGGCACGCCTGTTCGGCCTGGCGTACGGCGGCAGGGTCACCGACCGGGACCCGGGCCACCGCGGCGCAGGCGGACAGCAGCAGGGCGTCGCCGTGCCCGGGCCGGTCGGCCACCCAGCGCTCGGGGATCGCGGCCGGAATGTTCCGGGCGAGGACCGACACCCGGTGTGCTCTGCGGTCCCAGTCCCATCCTGTGGCGCGCAGCAGCCGGGCGGCCGGCTCCCAGACGGGACGGCTGCTGCCCGCGCCGAGCCCGTGCAGTTGGAGGGCCGGCCGCAGTTCGGCGAGGGTCGCGTGCAGGAGGTCGTCGTCGAGTTCGGGGCGGATCAGCAGGGAAGGGCGGCGTCTGAGCATCTCGGTCTCGGCGAAGGTGGAGCGGAGCAGGACGAGGTGGGCCGCGCGGCGGGCGTGCCGTCAGGGCTGGGGAGGGACACGCCCGCCGCGCGGCCGGGGAACCACGCGGCGGATGCCGTCGCGCGCCCGGGAACCGCGCGGCGGATGCCGTCGCGCGGGATCAGCAGCAGCGGCCGGGCGCCTCGCACTCGCGCTGCGTGGTGCGCATCCGCTGGTATTCGCGTCGGGTCGGCACCGGAGCGTGCGGGTGGTGGCGCCGGTGCCGCTCGCAATAGCGGTCGTACTCCGTCTCGCCGGTCAGCTCTCGCGCGTACCAGAGCACGGCGTCCAGCATCTTCCGCACGGTGCTCACGGACCCGCCCCCACCAGCGGCTCGGTGTTCCGCTGCTCGGGGACATCGATGCGGGAGGGGACGTACGGGGCCTCGGTCGTCGGCAGGGGCTCGGTGGCGCGCACTGCGCGGAGGCACACCACCGCGCAGTTGACCAGGACGATGAGGACCAGCAGCAGGAAGACCGCCATGATCACGCCGTCGACGGTGTTGTTGAGGACGATGGTGTGCATGTCGTCCATGTTCGTGGCGCCCGGCAGCAGCTTGCCGGCGTCGATGGCGTCCGCGTAGACGTCCCGCTGGGCGAAGAAGCCGATCTTCGGGTCGTCCGAGAAGATCTTCTGCCAGCCGGCGGTGAAGGTGACGGCCACGTCCCAGGCCAGCGGGATGCCGGTCACCCACGCCCAGCGCAGTTTGCCCGCCTTGATGAGCATGGTCGTGGTGACGGCCAGGGCGACCGCGGCCAGCAACTGGTTGGCGATGCCGAACAGCGGGAAGAGCTGCTTGATGCCGCCGAGCGGGTCGGTGACACCGGCGTACAGGAAGTAACCCCAGGCGCCGACGACCAGGGCGCTGGTGATCCAGATGCCCGGCTTCCAGGTGACCCGGCCGATCGGCTTCCAGACGTTGCCCAGCATGTCCTGGAGCATGAAGCGGCCCACGCGGGTGCCCGCGTCCACCGTGGTCAGGATGAACAGGGCCTCGAACATGATGGCGAAGTGGTACCAGAAGGCCTTCATCCCGGCACCGCCGAACACCCCGGCGAAGATCTCCGACATGCCGACGGCCAGGGTGGGCGCGCCACCGGAGCGGCCGACCAGGGTGTGCTCCTCGACGGCCTTGGCCGCCGCGGCGAGCTGGTCCGGCGTGATGCTGAAGCCGAGGTTCTTCACCGCTTCCGACGCGGTCTCCACCGTCGGACCGAGCAGCGCGGCCGGGGAGTTCATCGCGTAGAACAAGCCCGGTTCCAGGACGCAGGCGGCGATCAGCGCCATGACGGCGACGAAGGACTCCGTGAGCATGGAGCCGTACCCGATCACCCGGACCTGGGACTCCTTCTGGATCAGCTTCGGCGTGGTGCCGGAGGAGACCAGGGCGTGGAAGCCGGACAGGGCGCCGCAGGCGATGGTGATGAAGAGGAACGGGAAGAGCCCTCCGGCGAACACCGGTCCGGCGCCGGTCGAGGCGAACTCCGTCACCGGCTCGGCCTTGAGGGTCGGGGCGGCGATCACCACGCCGACGGCCATCAGGGCGATGGTGCCGACCTTCATGAAGGTCGACAGGTAGTCACGGGGGGCCAACAGCATCCACACGGGGAGCACGGAGGCGACGAAGCCGTAGCCGATCAGGCAGAAGACCAGGGTCTCGGGGCTCCAGACGAAGTACGCCGCCATCGACGAGTCCTGGATCCAGCCGCCGCCGAGGATGGCGAGCAGCAGCAGTACCACGCCGATGACACTGGTCTCCACGACCTGTCCCGGCCGCAGGTAGCGCAGGTAGAAGCCCATGAAGAGGGCGATGGGGATGGTCATGGTGACCGAGAAGGTGCCCCAGGCCGACTCGGCCAGCGCGTTGACGACGACCATGGCCAGCACCGCGAGCAGGATGATCATGATGGCGAAGACACCGATCAGTGCCGCCGCACCGCCCACCCTGCCGATCTCGTCCCGGGCCATCTGGCCGAGGCTCTTGCCGTCCCGTCGCATGGAGAGGAAGAGGACGATCATGTCCTGGACCGCGCCGGCGAAGATCACGCCCACGACGATCCAGATCGTGCCCGGCAGATAGCCCATCTGCGCGGCCAGCACCGGACCCACCAGCGGACCGGCGCCGGCGATGGCCGCGAAGTGGTGGCCGAACAGCACCCGGCGGTCGGTCGGGTGGTAGTCGACACCGTCCTCCAGCCGCTCGGCCGGGGTGGCGCGGGTGTCGTCGACCTCCAGGACCCGGCGGGCGATGAACCGCGAGTAGAAGCGGTAGGCGATGGCGTACGAGCCGAGGGCCGCCATCACCAGCCACACGGCGGAGATCTCCTCGCCGCGGGAGAGCGCGAGGACACCCCAGCCGACCGCGCCGACGAGGGCGACGGCGGTCCATATGAGGATCGACCTGGCGGTCATGCGGGACCGCCGGGGCGGTGGCCCCCCCGGCGCCGGCAGAGCGGATCCGGGCCTGGCTGACGTGGACATGGCGACTCCTCACCTGGAGCGGTGTGTTGGGTGGTGCGAGGGGTTCCGGAGCGTTGCGGAGCGATACGAGCGGGTACGAAGTGGTGCGGGCGGTTGGCGGCGCGATCAGGGGCCGTGACGGTCGTCGTGACGTGTCAGCGCGTAGGCCGCGAGCAGGCAGAGGCCGCACCCCGGCACCCAGGCGAGCTGGTACCAGTAGAAGAACGGCGTTCCCGCCAGCCGTGGGCTCGCACCGGCGTACCAGGGGACCCACAGCAGTCCCGCGGCGGGAGCGAGCAGCAGGAGGGCGACGGCTACGCGTCGTAGCCGTGGATGGCCGGTCCGTGCCATGACCTGTGCTCCTCTCCCGTTCGCTGTGGGTCTGTGCAAGAGTTGCGCTTCCGCCGAGAACGGTTGACAGCGGATTTCCAGAAGATTTCCCGCCGGTTTTCTTTCTTCCTCTGTCCTCCGAACCGGCCGCCCGCGCAACCAGCAGGCGAGGGTTCAGGCACACCAAGGACGGTGACCCATGGCGGATGGCGCCATGACCACGACGTTCCTCGCCGTGATCGGCGGAGCGTCGCTGCTCGCCGTCACCGCGCGCCGTCTGCGCCCCGTCGACCGGTTGCCGTCCCTGGAGGGCTGGGCGCTCGCCGACCGCAGCCTCGGGCCCGGGTGGACCTGGCTGCTGCTGGGCGGCACGATCTTCACCGCGTACACGTTCACCGCCGTCCCCGGACTGGCGTACGGCAACGGCGCGCCGGCGTTCTTCGCGGTGCCGTACACGGTGATCGTCTGTCCGCTCGCCTTCGTCCTGCTGACCCGTCTGTGGTCGGTGGCCCGCCGCCACGGGTACGTCACCGCTGCCGACTTCGTGCGCGGGCGGTACGGTTCACCGCCGCTGGCGCTCGTGGTGGCGCTGACCGGGATCCTCGCGACGATGCCGTATCTGGCGCTGCAGCTGCTCGGCCTACGGGCCGTGCTCACGGCCGGGGGCCTCTATCCCCGGGGAGCGGCCGGCGACCTGGTGATGGTGGCGCTGTTCGCGGGGCTGGCCGTGGCCACGTACCGGCACGGGCTGCGCGCGCCGACGGTGATCTCGGCGCTCAAGGCGGTGGCCGTGTTCGTCTCGCTCACGGCCGTGTGCTGGCTGGTCCTGGAGCGGCTCGGCGGCCCGGGCGCGGTGTTCGAGGGAGCGGCGCGGCGGCTGTCCGGGACGGACACGGCCGGCTCCGCCCTGCTGCTCTCCCCCGAGCAGCAGCCCGCCTACGCCACCCTCGCGCTGGGCTCGGCGCTCGCGCTGCTGATGTACCCGCACGTGCTCACCGCCGGGTTCGCCGCCGACAGTCCGCGCACCGTACGCAGGGCCACCGTGGCGCTGCCCGCCTGGACGGCACTGCTCGCGCTCTTCGGTTTCCTCGGCATCGCGGCGCTCGCCGCCGGGGTGCGGGCGCCCGAGGGCGGGGCCGAGGCCGCCGTGCCGATGCTGGTCGACCGGCTGATGCCGGGACCGCTGGCCGGACTGGTGTTCGGCGCGATCACCGTCGGCGCGCTGGTCCCGGCCGCCGTGATGTCCATCGCGGCCGCCACGAGCTTCGTCCGCAACGTGTACGTCGAGTACGTCCATCCCACGGCCACGCCGAAGCGGCAGGTGCGCATCGCCAAGGCGGTGTCGCTCACCGCGAAGGTGGGGGCCGTGGCGTTCGTGTTCGGGCTGCGCGACCAGGACGCCATCAACCTCCAGTTGCTCGGCGGCGTGTGGATCCTGCAGATCTTCCCGGCGGTCGCCGTCGGGCTGTTCACCGGGTGGCTGCACCCGCGGGCACTGCTCGCCGGGTGGGCCGTGGGCATGGCGTCGGGGACGTACCTGGTGGTGCGCGAGGGTTTCTCCTCGATCGTGCCGCTCGGTACCGGCGCCGGGCCGCTGGAGATCTACGCCGGGCTCGCCGCCCTGCTGCTCAATCTGACCGTCGCGGTGGCCGGCACCGCGGCGCTGACACGCCTCGGTGTCCCGCGCGGCGCCGACGCGACAGACCTGCCGTCCCGCCTGACCGTCAGGCGGCGCCCGGAGACGGGAGCGAACACTCCGTGAGACGCAGACAGAACATCCCGGTCACCCTGCCACCGGTCCCCGCACCAGCCGCGCCGGCCGAGCCACTCGCCCCCGCGGTGAGCGATCCGGACGACGTGGAGCGGGAGGCCGGCGTCGCCCGCCTCTTCGAGGTGCACTACTCGTCGATGCTGCGCCTCGCCGTCCTGCTCGGCGCGGACGACCCGGAGAACGTGGTGGCCGAGGCGTACTACCAGATCTACCGCAAGTGGCGGCGCCTGCGGGACGCGGCCGCGGCGGAGGCGTATCTGCGCTCCACCGTCTGCAATCTGACACGGATGCGGATACGGCACCTCCAAGTCGCCCGCAGACACGAGGAGAACCCGCCGAACCCGCCGGACGAGGCGGTCGCCTCCGCGGAGCACGCCGCGCTGCTGCGCGACGACCAGCGCGTGCTCATCGACGCACTCCAGCAGTTGCCGCCCCGGCAGCGCGAGGCGCTGGTGCTGCGGCACTGGCTCGGGCTGAAGGAGAGCGAGATAGCCGCCGCGATGGGCATCTCCGGCGGTTCCGTCAAGACGCACACGGCACGCGGCATCGCCGCCCTGACCCAGGCGATGGAGGCCCGGCGATGACGCATCGAGATGCGACTCCGTCGCGTGGCACCAGTCCCGACCGGCCCGGCCACGGCCGCACCGAGAGTGAGCTGCGCGAGGCGCTCGAGGCTCTGGCAGGCGGGGTGCTTCCCGACCCGGACGCGTACCGTACGGCACGCGGCGAGTGGCTGCGGCGCGAACGCCGGCGGCGGCTCGTGCTCGCCGTCCTGGTCGCGGTCGTCTTCGCCCTGGCGACCCTGATCGGCCTGTGGGTGCTCAACCAGGCACCGTCGGACCCCGGTGTCATCTTCTCCGGCGCCGGCTCCCCGGCCGCCTCGGGCCCGTCACTCCCGCGGCCCCTGCCCTGATTGCCGCGCCGACTTGCCGGGAACCCGCACTCCGTGTACCCGAGCATCGAGGACTACGCACTCATCGGCGACGAACAGACCGCTGCCCTGGTCGGCACGGACGGATCCGTCGACTGGCTCTGCCTGCCCCGCTTCGACTCGGCCGCCTGCTTCGCCAGGCTGCTCGGCGACGAGGACAACGGCTACTGGCGCATCGCCCCCGTGGGGGCGGACCGGTGCACCCGGCGCGCCTACCGCCGCGACACCCTCGTCCTGGACACCGAGTGGGAGACCGAACATGGAGCGGTCCGGGTCACCGACCTGATGCCCCAGCGCGACCGCGCCCCCGACCTCGTACGCGTCGTCGAGGGCCTGGACGGCGAGGTGACGCTCCACAGCGTCCTCAAGCTGCGCTTCGACTACGGCTCGATCATCCCCTGGGTACGCCGGGTCGACGGCCACCGCGTCGCCGTCGCCGGCCCCGACTCGACCTGGCTGCGCAGCGAACCGGAGGTGCGCAGCTGGGGCGAGGACTTCGGGACGCACGCGGAGGTCACGGTCAGGAAGGGCGAGAAGGTCGCGTTCGTCCTCACCTGGCACCCCTCCCACGAGGAGCGTCCGCCGCTCGTCGACCCGTACGAGGCGCTGCGCCACAGCGTCGAGGACTGGCGGGCCTGGGCGTCGCGCTGCCGCTACGACGGACCGTACCGTGACGCCGTCGTCCGCTCCCTGATCACCCTCAAGGCGCTCACCTACGCCCCGACCGGCGGCATCGTCGCCGCCGCCACCACCTCACTGCCCGAGGAGCTGGGCGGGGTGCGCAACTGGGACTACCGGTACTGCTGGCTGCGCGACTCCACCCTCACCCTGGGCGCGCTGCTGTCGGCGGGCTACCAGGAGGAGGCCGAGGCGTGGCGGAACTGGCTGCTGCGCGCGGTCGCGGGCGACCCGGCGGACCTCCAGATCATGTACGGCCTGGCGGGCGAGCGACGGCTGCCCGAGTTCGAGCTGCCGTGGCTGTCCGGCTTCGCGGGGTCCGCCCCCGTACGCATCGGGAACGACGCCGTGAAACAGCTTCAGCTGGACGTCTACGGCGAGGTGATGGACTCCCTGTCGCTGGCCCGCATCTCGGGCCTGTCCGCCCAGCCGGACGTGTGGGCGCTGCAGACGGCTCTGATGGACTTCCTGCGGGACAACTGGCGGCAGCCGGACGAGGGGCTGTGGGAGGTGCGCGGCGGCCGACGCCAGTTCGTGCACTCGAAGGTGATGGTGTGGGTCGCCGCCGACCGTGCCGTGCGCACCCTGGAGCGCCATCCGGAGCTGGACGGCGACCTGGACGGGTGGCGCGCGCTGCGCGACGAGGTGCACCGCGAGGTGTGCGACAAGGGCTACGACCCCGAACGCAACACCTTCACGCAGTCCTACGGCTCGCGCGAACTGGACGCCGCGCTGCTGCTCATCCCGCGCGTCGGTTTCCTGCCGCCGGACGATCCACGGGTGCTCGGCACCATCGACGCGGTCCGCAAGGAGCTGGACCACGGCGGCTTCCTGCGCCGCTACAGCACCGCCGACTCGGACCAGGCGGAGATCGACGGACTGCCCGGCTCCGAGGGCACCTTCCTGGTGTGCTCGTTCTGGCTCGCGGACGCCCTGCACATGACGGGCCGTACGAAGGAGGCCCGGGAGCTGTTCGAGCGGCTGGCGGGACTCACCAACGACGTCGGGCTGCTGTCCGAGGAGTTCGACCCGGTGACCGGCCGGCAGCTCGGCAACTTCCCGCAGGCGTTCAGCCACATCGGCCTGGTGAACACCGCCATGGCCCTGTTCGGTGAGGACGGGGCAGGATAGGGACCATGGATCTTGGACTGAAAGACCGGGTGTACGTCGTCACCGGGGCCACGCGGGGCCTCGGCAACGCCACCGCGCGCGAGCTCGTCGCCGACGGTGCGAAGGTGGTCGTCTCGGGGCGGGACGAGAAGAGCGTCGCCGACGCGGCGGCCGCACTGGGCCCGAACGCGGTCGGGGTGGCCGTCGACAACGCCGACCCCGACGCGCCGGCCATGCTGATCGGGGCCGCGCGGGAGCACTTCGGCCGCTTCAACGGTGTCCTCGTCAGCGTGGGCGGGCCTCCGGCCGGGTTCGTCTCGGACAACACGGACGAGCAGTGGCAGGCGGCGTTCGAATCGGTGTTCCTCGGCGCGGTGCGGCTGGCCCGTGCCGCGTCGGCCGAGTTGGAGGCCGGGGGTGTCATCGGGTTCGTGCTGTCCGGGTCGGTGTACGAGCCGATTCCGGGGCTGACGATCTCGAACGGGCTGCGGCCGGGGCTGGCCGGGTTCGCCAAGTCGCTGTCCGACGAACTCGGACCGCGGGGGATCCGGGTGGTCGGCGTGCTTCCCGGGCGCATCGACACGGATCGCGTGCGCGAGCTGGACGCGTTGTCGGCGGATCCCGAGGCTACCCGGGCGGCGTCGGAGTCGCGCATTCCGTTGCGGCGGTACGGGGCGCCCGAGGAGTTCGGCCGGGTGGCGGCTTTCCTGCTGTCTCCGGCGGCTTCTTATCTGACCGGGGTCATGGTGCCGGTGGACGGTGGGGCGCGGCACGGGTTCTGAGCGCCGGGTGCGGCCAGAAGTCAGTCAGCTCACTCTCCCCGCACGGTGCTTGACCCCCCGCAGCCGTACCTCCGCCGGCAGTGACGCAAGGTCCGCCGATGTTCTGGCGTGGGTCAGGGCGCCGGTCGTCAGG
The DNA here is from genome assembly GCF_001270025.1 of Streptomyces azureus. Lineage (NCBI taxonomy): Bacteria > Bacillati > Actinomycetota > Actinomycetes > Kitasatosporales > Streptomycetaceae > Streptomyces > Streptomyces azureus. The sequence continues at coordinate 29,323 of NZ_DF968338.1, forward strand.
TCGTGCAGGGCCGTGCCCGGGTCCACGTGCGGCTCCAGTGCGAGCCGTACATGGGCACCGGGAGCGCTGCGGCGGCCCGTCAGGTGGGCATGGGCCCGGTCGACCCCGTCGACCCGGGACGCCTCCTCGGTGAGGACGTTCTCCAGGGCCCGGCCGCGCAGCAGGGCACCCTCGCCGTCGCCGGTGTCCACGAGGACCTCGGCGAGGCGGCGTCGGCGGAGTACCGCGACCAGCCAGCACAGGGCCAGCAGCATCAGAACGGCGAGCACGGCGATGACGGCCGGCCACCACCAGCCGTCGTCCCGCCAGCGGGTGCGTTCGGCGTTGGTCAGCAGCATGTCGTGGCGGCTGTCGTGGATCCACCACGAGGGTGCCGGAGCGCCGAGGCCGACGGCCAGTACGGAGCCGCCCAGTACCAGCAGGACGAGGCCCACGAGCCCGAGGAACACGCGGTTGACGAACCTGAGCATCGCTGTCACTCCTTCCGGCCGGGCCGCCGGACGCGCACCGACAGCGCGGGCGGCCGGGAGAGTCCCAGTCCGCGGACCGCTTCGGTGAGCACGGCGTCCAAGTCGGTTCGAACGTCGTCCAGTTCACGGAAGTGCGACATGGCGCGGACGCGCGCCCGCCTCCGGCGCACCCGCACCCGTGCCGACTGCACGCCGGCCACCTCCATGGCCCGGTCGCGCAACGCCGTCGCGGCGGCATCCCGGTCCAGTCCTGCGCGTACGTCGGCGTGCGTACGCCGCATCGGGAGCACGTCACGCAGGCCGGGTGTTACGGCCAGGACCAGCAGCCAGAGCCCGAGGGCGGCGGCGACCCCGGCCCCGATGAGCACCCAGATGTCGTCGAGGGGCCGTTCGGCGAGCTGCCGGGCCAGCTCCCGGCGCCAGCTCATGACGGGCCGGTCGGCGCGTACGGACGCGATGTCGTAGAGGAACAGCCCGGCGAGTCCCAGGAGCAGCAGGGCGACGATGCCTGCCGGGACCCGGCGTGCCGACCAGAAGCGGCCTTCGCGGCCGCCCTCGCCGTCGAGTGCGGGCGGCGTTCCGTCCTCGGCCACCGACGCGGACCGGTCGGGTCCGGTGCCGGTCTGCGACTTGTCGAGGACCGGCAGGCGCTGTGTGGTGCCCTCGGGCTCGGTCGGTCCGGTGCCTTGGGGTTCGCTCATCGCGTCCTCCCCTGTACCGCGCCGGGCCCGGCGACCAGGTGCAGCCGCTCCACCTGTACGACGACCTCCGGCACCTGCATGCCCACCAGGGCGCCTAGCCGCTCGACGACTTGACGACGCACCTGGCGGCAGCGCGCGCCGACGTCGCAGGGGTAGTCGAGCTCGACGTGCACACGGACGTGCGCGACCTCACGGTGGACCACGACGGTGGCGGACGGCCTGCCGGCGCCGGGCGGCAGCGTCCCGACGGCCTCGCGGGCCGCCTGGGAGGCGATCTTCGCGACGACCCGGTCGGCGATCCGGGTCGCGCCCCGCTCGCCCGCGGGGACGACGGTCAGGGGTCTGTCGAGCTCACCGGCCCCCGCGCTCACGGTCGTCACCGCCGCCGCTCACGGGGACGGAAGAAGTCGCCGAATTCCATGTCCCCCTCCAGGAATCGGCCGACGACGAAACCGACGGCGCCCAGCGCCGCCACCAGCAGGAAGGCGCCGAATCCGCCGAAATACCCGGCGAATCCCAGTGCCATGCCGGCGATCATGCCGACGACGGCCATGCTCATGCTGCGCTCCTCAGCTCTTCAGTAGCTGCGTTTTCCGGTGGCAGGTGCCTCACTGGATCCGGCGCTCCGGTTCCTCTTCCTCCTCGTCCGGCAGCTTCACGTCGCTCACCGCGATGTTGACCTCGACGACCTCCAGACCCGTCATCCGCTCGACGGCCGTGATGACGTTCTCCCGTACGTCCCGGGCCACATCGGCGATCGACACGCCGTAGACGACCACGATCTCCAGGTCGAGGGCGGCCTGCACCTCGCCGACCTCGACCTTCACACCGCGGGACACCGACTTCGCGCCGCCGGGCACGCGGTCGCGCACGGCTCCGAAGGTGCGGGACATGCCGCTGCCCATGGCGTGCACGCCATCCACATCGCGTGCGGCGAGCCCGGCGATCTTCTCCACGACCCCGTCCGCGATGGTCGTACGCCCCCGGGAGCCGGGGTCTCCCCCGCCACGCTTGGTCAGCGGACTCCTGCGTGCCGCCGACGTCTCCGTCTCCCCGCCCCGGTTCTCGGTCATGTCAGTCATCGCCGTACGTCCTTTTCGGTTGTCGTCCTTCGACCACCGTAAGCATGGTTGCGTGGTTATGCGCCTTTGATGCGGCAGGCTGGAGGAATGACGGCCGATCGGTGGACGCAGGCAGTGAGACATCAACTGGGACTCGGCAGGCTCCTGCCGCTGGGTGATGCGCGGGACGGCGCGTGGATCGCCGAGCGGGCGGCCGAGGTGGTGCTGCGGCACGCGGCAAGGGACGCTCCGGGCGTGCGCCTCGAAGCGCTCCGTGTGGCGCTCGCCGATCCGGCGGATACCGGGAGCCCGGCCGTGCCGGCCCCGCCGAGCGCTCTGCCGCCCGGACCGCTGCGGGTCACGGCGGAGTTCGCGGCCACGGCCTCGCAGCCGCTGCCGACGACGGCGTCCCTGCTGCGGGCCACGCTGGCAACGGCCGCGACGCAGCGGCTCGGTCTGACGGTGACGGAGGTGGATCTGCGCGTGACGGGCCTGCTGGACGAGGAGGCGGAACCACCTGGACCCGCCGCGCCTCTCCCCGAGCCGCCGCGTGCCGCGCGGGCCGAGGGCGACGACGAGGGCCGCGTCGCCGCCGCCGCTCTCAAGGTCCCGGGCGTGCTTCACCTGACCGGCGCGCTGGGCCACCCGGTGCACATCGAAGAACTTCCGGGCGGGGCCGCGCTGTCGCACCGCCATGTCCGGCTGGAAATCGCGGTGCGCGAGGACCACCGGTCCCGGGACGTGGCGCGCGAAGTCCGCACAGCGGTGCGGACGGCGCTGTCGGACCACCCGACAGTGGCGGTCCTGGTGAGCGGGATCGGCTGAGGAGCGGCGCCCGCCGTGGGTCGCGGGCACCGCACAGCCGACCATGGCTCCCCGACGCAGGAACAGCCGACCGGGCAGCACCCGCCATGGGGCGCGGGCACCGCTCAGCCGACGGCAACTCCCCTGGTGACGCCGGGAAGCCGCCCGGCTCAGTCCCCGATGCCCGCGAGGTCCCGCAGACGACGTGCCTGAGCCTGGCGTTCCGCGCCGCGCTGGTCCTCGTAGGTGCGGTCCTGCGCGCCGCGCAGCAGTGCCTTGGTCTCGATGACCGCGTCGCGGGGCGCGGCGAGCACGGCCGACGCGAGGTCGCGGACCGTGTCGTCGAGTTGGTCGGCAGGCACGGCCACGTTGGCCAGCCCGGTGCTCACGGCTTCCTCGGCCGTGACGAAGCGCCCGGTCACGCAGATCTCCAGCGCGCGGGCGTATCCGACGAGTCCCACCAGCGGATGCGTGCCCGTCAGATCGGGCACGAGTCCGAGGCTGGTCTCGCGCATGGCGAACTGCACGTCGTCCGCGACGACGCGCAGATCGCAGGCGAGGGCGAGCTGGAAGCCCGCCCCGATGGCGTGCCCCTGGACGGCGGCGACGGAGACGACGTCGCTGCGCCGCCACCAGGTGAACGCCTCCTGGTACTCGGCGATGGTCGCGTCCAGCGCGGCGTCGCTCCCACGCGCGAGGTCGATGAACGACGGTTCCCCGTCGAAGCCCTCGGGCGTGAACGCCTGCCGGTCGAGACCGGCCGAGAAGGACTTGCCCTCGGCCCGCAGCACCACGACGCGGACGGAGCCCGGCAGCTGCCGCCCGGCCTCGCTCAGCGCCCGCCACAGAGCGGGGCTCTGCGCGTTGCGCTTGGCCGGGTTGGTCAGCGTCACCGTGGCGATCGCGTCGTCGACGGTGAGCCGTACGCCGTCCTTGTCGAGTACGGGAACGAGGTCCTTGTCGGGCGAAGCCATGGGACGCCTCCGATGTGTGCGGTCAGCTAAGTGACTGCACAGTAACCACCCGGCCGATCAGCCGACCGACCGGGTGGCCACCATCGAAGCCGAAGGGGCCACCCGGAGTCAGGCCGTGGCCTTTTTACCCCGCGTCGCCCCGCCACGCCCTCGCAGCGTGACGCCCGACTCACTGAGCATGCGGTGCACGAAGCCATACGAGCGGCCGGTCTCCTCGGCCAACGCCCGGATGCTTGCACCGGCGTCGTACTTCTTCTTCAGGTCTGCCGCGAGCTTGTCGCGCGCGGCGCCGGTCACCCGGCTGCCCTTCTTCAGAGTCTCGGCCACCCGTGCCTCCTCATGGGAAGTGCGCTCTGGTCTCCTCATGATCACCCCTCCGGGCCCTGATGGCCACCCATTCGGCAAGGTCCGTGAGACAAGGTTGTGACGACGGGAGCGCGTCCCCACAAGTGGAATACGAAATTCCGAAGAGCGGCGTCCGTACGCCCGAACGGATTGCCACGGAAAATGCCAGGTCAGAAAGGCGTAGCGGCCGAGCCCGGAAGAATCGGGGGCTCGGCCGCGAAATCGATGTAGGACACACCTCGGTACGAGGAGATCTCACACAGATGATGGATCACCGCTAGGCCGAATGATCCATACGCCGTTGATCACGCATTCGATCAAGCGAGGGCGACGAGGTCCGCGTAGTCGGCACCCCACAGGTCCTCGACGCCGTCCGGCAGCAGGATGATCCGCTCCGGCTGGAGCGCCTCGACGGCACCCTCGTCGTGCGTGACGAGGACGACCGCGCCCTTGTACGTGCGCAGCGCGCCGAGGATCTCCTCGCGGCTGGCCGGGTCGAGGTTGTTGGTCGGCTCGTCGAGGAGCAGCACGTTCGCCGAGGACACGACCAGGGTGGCGAGCGCCAGGCGGGTCTTCTCGCCGCCGGAGAGGACACCGGCGGGCTTGTCGACGTCGTCACCGGAGAACAGGAACGAGCCGAGCGTCTTGCGGACCTCCACCAGGTCCAGGTCTGGGGCGGCCGAGCGCATGTTCTCCAGGACCGTGCGCTCCGGGTCGAGGGTCTCGTGCTCCTGCGCGTAGTAGCCGAGCTTCAGGCCGTGGCCGGGGACGACCGCGCCCGTGTCGGGCTGCTCGACGCCGCCCAGCAGCCGCAGCAGGGTGGTCTTGCCGGCACCGTTGAGGCCGAGGATGACGACGCGGCTGCCCTTGTCGATGGCCAGGTCGACGTCGGTGAAGATCTCCAGCGAGCCGTACGACTTCGACAGGCCCTCGGCCATCAGCGGGGTCTTGCCGCAGGGTGCGGGCTCGGGGAAGCGGAGCTTGGCGACCTTGTCGGACTTCCGCTCGGCCTCCAGGCCGGCCAGCAGCTTGTCCGCTCGGCGGGCCATGTTCTGCGCGGCGACGGTCTTGGTGGCCTTGGCCCGCATCTTGTCGGCCTGAGAATGCAGCGCGGAGGCCTTCTTCTCGGCGTTCTGCCGCTCGCGCTTGCGGCGCTTCTCGTCGGCCTCGCGCTGCTGCTGGTAGAGCTTCCAGCCCATGTTGTAGACGTCGATCTGGGCGCGGTTGGCGTCCAGGTAGAACACCTTGTTGACGACCGTCTCGACCAGGTCGACGTCGTGGGAGATCACGATGAAGCCGCCGCGGTAGGTCTTGAGGTAGTCGCGCAGCCAGATGATCGAGTCGGCGTCGAGGTGGTTGGTCGGCTCGTCGAGCAGCAGCGTGTCCGCGTCGGAGAACAGGATCCGGGCCAGCTCGATACGGCGGCGCTGACCGCCGGAGAGCGTGTGCAGGGGCTGGCCGAGCACCCGGTCGGGCAGGTTGAGCGCGGCGGCGATGGTGGCGGCCTCGGCCTCGGCGGCGTATCCGCCCTTGGTGAGGAACTCCGTCTCCTGGCGCTCGTACTGCCTGAGCGCCTTCTCGCGGGTGCTGCCCTGGCCGTTGGCGATGCGCTGTTCGTTCTCGCGCATCTTGCGGATCAGTACGTCCAGGCCGCGGGCGGAGAGGATGCGGTCGCGGGCGAGGATGTCGAGGTCGCCGGTGCGGGGGTCCTGCGGGAGGTAGCCGACCTCGCCGGAGCGGGTGATGGTGCCGCCGGCGGGCATGCCCTCGCCCGCCAGGCACTTGGTGAGGGTGGTCTTCCCTGCGCCGTTGCGACCGACGAGGCCGATGCGGTCGCCCTTGGCGACACGGAAGGTGGCGTTTTCGATGAGGACGCGGGCACCGGCGCGCAGCTCGATACCGGAGGCGGAGATCACGGACAGACTCCAGGGCGGATACGGGGGCGGGATGGGCGGCTGAGGACGTTCCCGCCGTCTAATGCGCGAGGAGAAAGGCCATGGGGGACAGTCTAACGGGGCGGTGCAACCACTTTTTCTGCGTGCGGGTGTTCGGTTGGTCTCGCCGGTCTCGTCTCGCCGGGGCTTTGTCAGTGGTGAGTGCGAGACTGAGCAGCAGGACCGGACCATCGGATTTCCGGCGACCGGACACAAGGGAGTGATCGGTATGGCAGGCACGTCCGGCGGGCGTCCGAGCATCTACCCGACGCTGCTGTACGCCGACGCGAAGGCGGCGATCCGGCAGCTCACGGAGGCCTTCGGCTTCACGGAGCTGTCGGTGTTCGAGGGCGAGGACGGCGCGGTGATGCACGCCGAGCTGGTGCAGGGCAACGGCGCGGTGATGGTCGGCACCAAGGGCACCGGCAGCGTCTTCGACAAGGCGATGAAGGGCGCGGGCACGACCGGGGTGTACGTCGTCGTGGACGACGTGGACGCACACCACCGCCGCGCCGTGGAACACGGCGCGGAGATCCTGATGCCCCCGACGGACCAGGACTACGGCTCGCGGGACTACATGGCCCGGGACCTCGAGGGCAACGTGTGGAGTTTCGGGACGTACGCACCGGACATAGCGGGCTGACGGCCCACGGCGGCGGGTACTAGCTGCCTCCGGTGTGCACTTGGAACGCGGCCCGGCGTACGGCCTTGGCCAGGGCCGGGTCCGGGTGGGCCGCGGCGAGGGCGACCAGGACCTGCACGGTCCGCGGGTGTCCCACGGCCCGCACCTCGTCGAGCAGCATCGGGACGGTCGGCTGCACGGCGGACTCCAGGTGGCGCACGAGCAGCGGGGCCTCGCCGTGGTCCGCGACGGCGGCCGCGGTGTCCACCCACAGCCAGGTCGCCTCCTCCCGGGTGAGGACCTCGTGGGCGTCCTCGGGGTCGGCCCCGTCGTGCTCGGCCAGCCACAGCAGCGCGTACGGCCTGAGCGTCGGCTCGTCCAGCACGGCGCGGACGTCCGGCTCGGCGGGGGCGCCGACCACGCGCAGCGCCTCGAAGGCGAGACCGCGCAGCAGGGCGTCCTCGCCTCGGGCGGCGGTCAGGAGTTCGGTGACGGCGCTGCCGACGGTACGGGCGGCGAGCCAGGCCCGGTACTCGGCGCGGGCCGCGTTCGGGCGCAGCTGGGCGCAGCCTCGGAGCATGTCCTCGGCCGCCTGCTCGATGTTCCCGGCGGGGCTCTGCGCGGCGACGCAGATCTGCTCCAGCTTGACCCAGACGGCCCAGCTGCCGAGCGGGGTGAGCGTGGCCTGGCCGTCGCCGTAGGTGAGGGCGCCGACGGAGGCGAGGGCGCGCAGGGCCCATTCGAGGAGCGGGGCGAGCGGGGCGTCGGTGGGCGCCGGTTCGGCCTGCGGCTCGGGCTGCGGCCCGTAGGGGATCTCGCAGCGTGCGGTGCGCAGTTCGGTGACGCGCTGCTCCAGGAGGTCGAGGAGCTGCTCCACGGGGACGGGGCCGGCGGACAGCTGGAGGAACGAGAGCACCTGCGGCATGGCCGAGACGACCTCGGCGACGGCGGCGGGCTCGTGGTCCTCGGGTTCCGGACGAGCGAGCGACCAGGCGTCGAAGAGGGCGACCCAGCCGCGCAGTACGGCGCTGTCGTCGCGGTCCCAGGCACGCAGCCGCCAGCCGGGGCGGGCGCTGTCGCCGTGCACCTCGACGAGACCGGCGAGACGGGCGGTGTCCCAGTCGGCTCTGACCTGATCCGGGGTCAGACCCAACTCGCGGGCGGCCCGTTCGGCGGTCGCGGCGGAGAGGGTGGCCTTGCCGTCGGCGGTGGCGCTGCCCCGGCCGGGGCCGAGCTCGGTGTCGGCCCAGCGGGCGACGCGGGCCGCGTCGGCGAGACCTGAGCGTGCCATTCTGGCCAGCTCCGCCGGTGCCGGGGTGCCCTCCGGGGGGCGCGGTGCGGGTCGGCGCGAGCGCCGCTGGTTCATCGCTCTGGGGGCGGCGGCCAGGGGTCGCGGGCGGACGAGTCGAAGCCTGGAGTCGCGCGGGATACGGGACGTCACGAGGGCAGTCTTCCGGTTGACGGTCCGAAAACCCAAACGGAATGTCACGGGGGGCGACGGGGATGGCCAACGCACGGGGTTCCGCGAGTGGTCGAGGGCCGCGAACAGGCCAGTGGTACGACACTAAACGGAATCATCACGACCGGTCGGTGGGGAGCGGGACGGGACGTGGTTGCGACGGGGCGAAGGGGGCGTGAACGGGGGGTGTGCGAGGGAGGGGGTCACATGAGAGGTGTCAGGAAGCGCCGCAGCGCCTCCTCGTAGCCCTGCGGGTCGGCGTTCCACATCGCTCCGTGGGGAGCGTTGCCGACGGTGCGGAGGGCGACCATGTCGGGGCGGGCGTCGGCGAGCCGGCGGGAGAGCTGCCAGGGGGCCACCGTGTCGTCGGGTCCGTGGAAGACGAGCGCCGGGACCCGCAGCCCGGCGGAGGGGTCGGTGCTCCCGACGCGGTCGCCGTACAGGCCGGTGCGGCCCTGTGCGGCGCGGACCGCCAGGGGCAGCAGTGCGCCCGGGGTGCGGCGGGCCGCGGCGAGGGCGCGCACGGTGGTCTCCCAGCTGAGCACCGGGGAGTCCAGGACGAGCCCGCAGACGCGGTCGCGCAGTCCCGAGTGGGCGGCGGCGCGCAGAGCCATGGTGGCGCCGGTGGACCAGCCGTGCAGGACGACCTGCCGGGCGCCGTAGCGCACGGCGTAGCGGATCGCCGCGTCGAGGTCGCGCCACTCGGTCTCGCCGAGGTGGTTCAGGCCGTCGGGCGGGCGGGGGGCGCCGAGGTCGCCGCGGTAGGCGAGGGCGAGCACCGGGAAGTGGCTGCGGTGCAGGAACTCCATGACGTTCATGGCGAGTTCCCGGGTGGTGCCGAGGCCGTGCACGGCGATCACCCAGGTGTCCCGGGCTCCGGGCACGAACCACGCGGGCAGGGTGCCGAGTTCGCCGGGGATGTCGATGTCTGCGTGTTCGAGGCCGAGGGCGGCGCTCGGGTTGCCGACGTACACGTTCGGGGTGAGCCAGGCCTTGTCGCCGGGTTTCAGGGTGCCGTGCGTGACCCGCTCCAGGCGGCGCACGACGGTGTCGGCGGAGTGTGGGGTGTCGGCCAGGACGGGGCCGACGACCGCGTGGGAGCCATTGCCGGACAGGCCGTAGCGGCCGGGCCGCAGGGCGGCCAGGTCCCGGGTGAGGCTGATCCGCCCCGCGGCGGTGCCGTGCACGGTGAGCCGGGGTTCCGTGGGCAGGGGCCGTCCAGGAGGCGCCTTGAGTGCGGCGTCGCTGGCCAACCGCCCGGCGGCCACGGTGGCTGCGCCGACTCCGATCACGGCGGTGACGGCAGCGGCCGTCGCTCTGGCAGTGCGCACGGCTCCAGTCTCCTGGCGCACCGGGCGAGCGACCAGCGGGAGGCAGCGGCGGGGTGATGGGCGGCGGGAGCGGGGCAGGGC
>NZ_DF968339.1:0-9295 GCF_001270025.1 Streptomyces azureus
GCGCCGATCAGCTCGACGCCGTACTTGTCCAGGACGCCGTTCTCGTGCAGCGAGATCGCGGTGTTGAGGGCCGTCTGGCCGCCCAGGGTCGGCAGCAGCGCGTCCGGGCGCTCCTTGGCGATGATCTTCTCGACGAACTCGGGCGTGATCGGCTCGACGTAGGTGGCGTCGGCGATCTCCGGGTCGGTCATGATCGTCGCCGGGTTGGAGTTCACCAGGACGACCCGCAGGCCCTCGGCCTTCAGGACGCGGCACGCCTGGGTGCCGGAGTAGTCGAACTCGGCGGCCTGGCCGATGACGATCGGGCCGGAGCCGATGACCAGGACGGACTGGATATCGGTGCGCTTAGGCACGCTGGCCCTCCATCAGGGATACGAAGCGGTCGAACAGGTAGGCGGCGTCGTGCGGGCCGGCTGCCGCTTCGGGGTGGTACTGGACGCTGAAAGCGGGGCGGTCGAGGAGCTGGAGCCCCTCCACCACGTTGTCGTTCAGGCAGACGTGCGACACCTCGGCGCGGCCGAACGGGGTCTCGGAGACCTGGTCGAGCGGCGCGTCGACGGCGAAGCCGTGGTTGTGCGCGGTGACCTCGACCTTGCCGGTCGTACGGTCCTGCACCGGCTGGTTGATGCCGCGGTGGCCGTACTTCAGCTTGTAGGTGCCGAAGCCGAGCGCGCGGCCCAGGATCTGGTTGCCGAAGCAGATGCCGAACAGCGGGGTGCCGCGCTCCAGGACGCCCCGCATCACGGAGACGGGGTGGTCGGCGGTGGCCGGGTCGCCCGGGCCGTTGGAGAAGAACACGCCGTCCGGGTTCACCGCGTAGACGTCCTCGACGGTCGCGGTCGCCGGGAGCACGTGCACCTCGATGCCGCGCTCGGCCATGCGGTGCGGGGTCATGCCCTTGATGCCGAGGTCGACGGCGGCGACGGTGAACTTCTTCTCGCCGATCGCGGGGACGACGTACGGCTCGGTGGTGGCGACCTCGGCGGAGAGGTTCGCGCCCTTCATCTGCGGGGCTTCCTGCACGCGCGCGAGGAGCGCGTTGTCGTCCCGGACGGCGTCGCCGCTGAAGATGCCGACGCGCATCGCGCCGCGCTCGCGCAGGTGGCGCGTGAGGGCGCGGGTGTCGATGCCGGAGATGCCGACGACGCCCTGCGCCGCCAGCTCCTCGTCCAGCGAGCGCCTGGAGCGCCAGTTGGACGGCACGCGCGCGGGGTCGCGCACGACGTACCCGGAGACCCAGATGCGCTTGGACTCGGGGTCCTCGTCGTTCACGCCGGTGTTGCCGACGTGCGGTGCGGTCATCACCACGACCTGTCGGTGGTACGACGGGTCGGTGAGGGTCTCCTGGTAGCCGGTCATGCCGGTGGAGAACACCGCTTCGCCGAAGGTCTCCCCCACGGCCCCGTAAGCACGGCCGCGGAAGACCCGGCCGTCCTCCAGGACGAGTACGGCGGGAGTTTTGGCGGCTCCCCTGGTGGAGGTGGTCATCGTTCGGCGCCTTCCCTGCTGTTCGTTTCGATCATGGAGTTGATGGCCTCGACCCACTCGTTGTGTTCGGCCGCGTGGTCGGAGCGGAAGCCGGAGTCGATCAGCCGGTCGCCATGCTCCCAGGTGACGACGAGCAGGCCGCCCTCGGTGAGCACCTTGCCGGCGATTCCCTTGTCGAGCCGGGCCTCGCGGAGCTGTGCGGCGTGGACGAAGAAGTCGCTCGCCCCGGGGCGTGCGACGTCCAGTCCGGCGTCCGTGAGGGTCAGCTCGGCGCGACTGCGGGTGCCCAGGCCGTGCGCGACGATGCGGTCGAGCCACTGTCCGGCGGTGGTGGAGCCGTGGTAGCGGCCGCTCGTCGTCAGGCGCGCCGGGCCCGTCTCGTCCGGGGTCGTGGGCAGCTCGGGCAGGTCGCCCTGGAGCGTGCCGCGCCACTTCCAGCCCTCGCGCATCAGCCAGTAGACGAGCGCGACGAACAGGGCGAGGCCGACGACCCAGCCGATGCGGGCGGCCCAGTCGGTCACTTGCGCCGATTCCTTCTCGGCGGCCAGCAGAAGTACAGGTGTCACGTGAGCTTCCCGTCGACGAGCGTGGCCTTGCCCCGCAGCCACGTGTGCGTCACACGGCCCGGCAGCTCACGACCCTCGTAGGGGGTGTTGCGGCTGCGCGAGGCGAAGCCCGCGGGGTCCACAGGGCCACGGTATGCCGTGTCGACGAGGGTGAGGTTGGCGGGCTCACCTGCCGAGACGGGACGGCCCTGGCCCGTGGCCCGTCCGATCTGCGCGGGCTTGAAGGACATCCGGTCGGCGACGCCGGCCCAGTCCAGCAGGCCCGTGTCGACCATGGTCTCCTGCACCACTGACAACGCCGTCTCCAGGCCGACCATGCCCATGGCTGCGGCGGCCCACTCGCAGTCCTTGTCCTCGTGCGGGTGCGGGGCGTGGTCGGTGGCGACGATGTCGATCGTGCCGTCGGCGAGCGCCTCGCGAAGGGCCATCACGTCGCGCTCGGTGCGCAGCGGCGGGTTGACCTTGAAGACGGGGTTGTACGTGCGGACCAGCTCGTCGGTGAGGAGCAGGTGGTGCGGGGTGACCTCGGCGGTCACATCGATGCCGCGGGACTTGGCCCAGCGGACGATCTCGACGGACCCGGCCGTCGACAGGTGGCAGATGTGGACGCGGGAGCCGACGTGGTCGGCGAGCAGGACATCCCGGGCGATGATCGATTCTTCGGCCACCGCGGGCCAGCCCCCGAGTCCCAGTTCGGCGGAGACGACGCCCTCGTTCATCTCGGCGCCCTCGGTCAGCCGCGGCTCCTGCGCGTGCTGCGCGACGACACCGCCGAAGGCCTTCACGTACTCAAGGGCCCGGCGCATGATCACGGCGTCGTGGACACACTTGCCGTCGTCGGAGAAGACGGTGACCCCGGCGGCCGACTCGTGCATGGCGCCCAGCTCGGCGAGCTTCCTGCCCTCCAGGCCGACGGTGACGGCACCGATCGGCTGGACATCGCAGTAGCCGTGCTCCTTGCCGAGCCGCCAGACCTGCTCGACGACACCGGCGGTGTCGGCGACCGGGAAGGTGTTGGCCATGGCGAACACGGTGGTGTAGCCGCCGGAAGCAGCGGCCCGCGTACCTGTGAGGACGGTCTCGGAGTCCTCGCGGCCCGGCTCGCGCAGATGGGTGTGCAGGTCGACCAGGCCCGGCAGCAGCACCTTGCCCTCGGCCTCGACGACCTCTGCGCCTTCGGCGGACAGCCCGCTGCCCACCTCCGCGATCGTCCCGCCGTCGATCAGCACGTCCTGCGGCTCGCCGCCCAGCACCTTCGCACCACGGATCAGGATCTTGCTCATCTGTCTTACTTCTCCTCGGTACGGGTCTGGGTGACGGCGGGTTCGTTTCCGCCCAGCAGCAGGTACAGGACGGCCATCCGGATGGAGACTCCGTTCGCGACCTGCTCGACGACGGTGCAGCGGTCGGAGTCGGCGACCTCGGCGGTGATCTCCATGCCGCGGACCATCGGGCCGGGGTGCATCACGACGGCGTGCTCGGGCATCCGCGCCATGCGGTCGCCGTCGAGGCCGTAGCGCCGGGAGTACTCGCGCTCGGTCGGGAAGAAGGCGGCGTTCATGCGCTCGCGCTGGACGCGCAGCATCATCACCGCGTCGGACTTGGGCAGCGTGCTGTCGAGGTCGTACGACACCTCGCAGGGCCAGCTCCCGATGCCGACGGGCACCAGGGTCGGCGGGGCGACGAGGGTGACCTCGGCGCCGAGCGTGTGCAGCAGGTCGACGTTGGAGCGGGCGACCCGGCTGTGCAGGACGTCGCCGACGATGGTGATGCGCTTGCCTTCGAGGTCCTGGCCGATCCCGGCGTCCGGGCCGATCAGGCGGCGGCGCATGGTGAAGGCGTCCAGCAGGGCCTGTGTGGGGTGCTGGTGGGTGCCGTCGCCGGCGTTGACGACGGCCGCGTCGATCCAGCCGGAGTTCGCCAGGCGGTACGGGGCGCCGGAGGCTCCGTGCCGGATGACCACGGCGTCGACGCCCATGGCCTCCAGGGTCTGGGCGGTGTCCTTCAGGGACTCGCCCTTGGACACGCTCGAACCCTTGGCGGAGAAATTGATGACGTCCGCGGACAGCCGCTTCTCGGCGGCCTCGAACGAGATCCGGGTCCGGGTGGAGTCCTCGAAGAAGAGGTTGACGATCGTGCGGCCGCGCAGGGTCGGCAGCTTCTTGATCGGCCGGTCGGCGACCCGGGCCATCTCCTCGGCGGTGTCGAGGATCAGGACGGCGTCGTCGCGGGTGAGGTCGGCGGCCGAGATGAGATGACGCTGCATCTGTCAGGCTCCGTAAGGCAGTTCAAGCTGGAGAAATGGGGCAGACGGGCGCGCGAGGGCGCACCGAGCCGGCGTACGACAGCGGCGTACGCCTGGAGCGCTACTGGGCGGTCTGCTTGGCGCCGAGCAGCACGGTGTCGCGACCGTCCTCCTCGGCGAGCTGGACCTTGACCGTCTCCCGCAACGACGTGGGGAGGTTCTTGCCGACGTAGTCGGCGCGGATGGGCAGTTCGCGGTGACCGCGGTCGACGAGGACCGCGAGCTGCACCGCGCGGGGGCGCCCGATGTCGTTCAGGGCGTCGAGGGCGGCGCGGATGGTGCGGCCGGAGAAGAGGACGTCGTCGACGAGGACGACCAGCTTGCCGTCGATGCCGTCACCGGGGATCTCGGTGCGGGCCAGCGCACGCGGCGGGTGCATGCGCAGGTCGTCGCGGTACATGGTGATGTCGAGCGAGCCGCACGGAACCTTGCGCTCGGTGATCTGCTCGAGCTTGTCGGCGATCCGCCGGGCGAGGAAGACGCCCCGGGTCGGAATGCCGAGGAGCACCACGTCGTCGGCGCCTTTTGCGCGTTCGACGATCTCGTGGGCGATGCGGGTCAGTACCCGTGCGATGTCGGGCCCTTCGAGAACGGGCCGGGCATCGGACTGCGAGTCGTGCGTGTCCATACGAAACGGACCTCCTTCTCCGCCTCACGGGACGGACCTTAAAGGACGTCGGGATTGCGCCATCCACGGTAGCAGGCCCTCGCTGCCGCCCGGACGGCCCCCTCGGATCACCCACTCGGCCTAACAGAGTGCCGATACCACGGAAGAGTCGGTGCGGACCATTCGGCTTGACGCGGCAGAGTAACGCTGCGTAACCTCACAGTGAGTTACCAGCCGCGCGGCCTGGCACCCACGCCAGACGCGTCGACACAGTGCCGGGGAGCTATATGTCCAGCGAATACGCCAAACAGCTCGGGGCCAAGCTCCGGGCGATCCGCACCCAGCAGGGCCTTTCCCTCCACGGTGTCGAGGAGAAGTCCCAGGGACGCTGGAAGGCGGTCGTGGTCGGTTCGTACGAGCGCGGCGACCGTGCCGTGACCGTACAGCGCCTTGCCGAGCTGGCGGATTTCTACGGCGTTCCGGTGCAGGAGCTGCTCCCGGGCACCACCCCGGGCGGCGCCGCCGAGCCGCCGCCGAAGCTGGTCCTGGACCTGGAGCGGCTGGCCACGGTGCCGGCCGAGAAGGCGGGCCCCCTTCAGCGCTACGCGGCCACGATCCAGTCGCAGCGCGGTGACTACAACGGCAAGGTGCTCTCGATCCGCCAGGACGACCTGCGCACACTCGCCGTCATCTACGACCAGTCGCCCTCGGTCCTCACCGAGCAGCTGATCAGCTGGGGCGTCCTGGACGCGGACGCGCGCCGCGCGGTGGCGACCCACGAGGAGGCCTGACCGCTCCGGGGGGCAGCAGAAACGTGCCGCCGGGGTGGCCGGAACCATATGGTTCCGGCCACCCCGGCGGCGTTCTGAGGGCCTGGCAGCCCTCGACGGGTACGGGAACGCCGGAGGGCCCGCGGCAGTCACGCTGCGGGCCCTCCGGCGTTCTGTCTGTCTCAGACCTCGTCGCGGCGGAGCGAGGGCTTGAGCTCCTTGAGCCGTCCGAGCAGGCCGTTCACGAACGAGGGCGACTCGTCCGTGGAGAATTCCTTCGCCAGCTGCACCATCTCGTCGAGGACGACGGCGTCCGGGGTCTCGTCGGCCCAGATCAGCTCATAGGCGCCGAGCCGCAGGATGTTGCGGTCGACGACCGGCATCCTGTCGAGCGTCCAGCCGACCGAGTACTGGGCGAGCAGCTCGTCGATGCGCTTCGCGTGCTGCGCGTAGCCCTCGACCAGCTCCATCGTGTACTCGCTCACCGGCGGCTGCCGGGTGTCGGCCCGGGAGAGCCGGACCCAGTCGGCGAGGACGGTCAGGACCTCGGCGCCGCGCTGGTCGCCCTCGAAGAGGATCTGGAAGGCGCGCTTGCGGGCCGTGTTGCGGGCAGCCACGGTTAGCTGTTCACCCGGCCGAGGTAGTCGCTGGTGCGGGTGTCGACCTTGATCTTTTCACCGGTGGTGATGAAGAGCGGGACCTGGATCTGGTGACCGGTCTCCAGCGTGGCGGGCTTGGTGCCGCCGGTGGAGCGGTCGCCCTGGACGCCCGGCTCGGTCTCCTGGACGGTCAGCTCGACGGCGGCCGGCAGCTCGACGAAGAGCACCTCGCCCTCGTGCTGGGCGACCGTGGCCGTGAAGCCCTCGACGAGGAAGTTGGCGGCGTCGCCGACGGCCTTGCGGTCGACCATGAGCTGGTCGTAGGTCTCCATGTCCATGAAGACGAAGTAGTCGCCGTCCATGTAGGAGAACTGCATGTCGCGCTTGTCGACGGTGGCCGTTTCGACCTTGACGCCGGCGTTGAAGGTCTTGTCGACGACCTTGCCGGAGAGCACGTTCTTGAGCTTGGTGCGCACGAAGGCCGGGCCCTTGCCGGGCTTGACGTGCTGGAACTCGACGACGGACCAGAGCTGGCCGCCTTCGAGCTTGAGCACCATGCCGTTCTTGAGGTCGTTCGTGGAAGCCACGGTTGCGGAATCTCCTGGACTGACGTACGACCCCGGGGCACGCACCTGCCTACAGGGCGAGCAGCTCCTTGGTCGTGATGGTAAGTAGCTCGGGTCCGCCATCCGCCTCGGGGCGGACGACGAGCGTGTCATCGATCCGGACACCGCCCCGCCCCGGGAGGTGGACCCCAGGTTCGACGGTGACCGGCACGCAAGCGTCCAGTTTACCCATGGCCGCGGGACTCAATTGAGGGTCCTCGTCGATTTCGAGCCCCACCCCGTGTCCGGTCAGGGCCGTGAGACCCTCCGTGTACCCCGCGGAGTCGAGCACCTGGCGGGCGGCGCGGTCGACGTCCCGGCAGGCGGCGCCGGGTACCAGGCTCTCACGTCCGGCACGCTGCGCCGCGAAGACCAGGTCGTACAGCTCGATCTGCCAGTCCGCGGGAGCGGTACCGATGACGAACGTGCGGCCGATCTCGCAGCGGTAGCCGCGGTACGTCGCGCCGAGGCAGACGGAGAGGAAGTCGCCCTCCTCGACGCGGCGGTCGGTGGGCCGGTGCCCGGGCCGTCCGGCGTTCGGCCCCGTGGCGACGGAGGTGGGGAAGGCCGGGCCGTCGGCCCCGTGATCCACGAGGCGTCTTTCGAGCTCCAGGGCGAGATGGCGCTCGGTCCGCCCGACGAGGATGGACTCCAGCAGTTCCCCGAGGGCCTGGTCGGTGATCTCGGCGCCGATACGGAGGCAGGAGATCTCCTCCTCGTCCTTGACGACCCTGAGCTGCTCTACGGCGCCGCCGAGGTTGGCCAGGCGCAGACCGGGGGCGACCGAGCCGAGCGCGCGGTGCCGGGTGACGGTGAGGTGGTGCTCCTCCACAGCGAGGGAGTCGGCACCCTGGCCCGCGGCGAGGCCGGCGGCCGCGACGGCCGGGTCGCCCCCGCCGACACCGGGCAGAGTCTGCACGCGCAGGGCCTCGTCGGGGCGCTCCTGCGTGGAGCGGTCGGCCGTCGGGCCGGCACACAGCAGGAGGTCCTGGTCCTCGGTCCTGCCCAGCAGCAGAACGGCGCCGCGCGGGGCGGCGCCCGCGAGGTAGCGCACATTGGCGGGGCGGGAGACGAGCGCCGCCGCGCTGCCGCCCGCGTTGCAGTATTCCCTCAGACGCGTCCGGCGGGCCGCGTACACCTCTGACATGACCCGAGCCTACGAGCGGCGGGGGGATGCCGCCGGTCGGGAGGGCCGAGTGGGGGTCGTCCGCGACGGCCTCGCGTAGCGCCTGTGCGCCGGGGGTGGGTCGGGGGTGGGTCGGGTCCGCGCCGGGGTGTCCGTCCTCACAACGGCGCGCTGGGGTCGGACACCGACTGACCGTCCTCACAACGGCGCGCTGGGGTCGGACACCGACTGGCCGTCCGTTGACGCGCCAACCGCTGCGGGCGGACACCCCCGGCACGTCCCCTCCTCGCCGCGCGCGGGTGCGGGCGCGTCTCGGCCCAGCTGCGTGCCTGCCTGAGTTGCGGGCAGTCGTGCCGCTTAGGGCGGCACGGGTGGGCGCAGCGGCACCCGTGCCGCCGGGCTGCGGGCCCACCCGGCCTCAGCACCGATGCCCAGGTCACCGGAAACGCCGGGTTACCGCACCGACCCCGCGCCGACTACCACTGCGGCGGACTCGCAATGGACCGAGCCAGCACATCGTCCAGCACCCGCGCCGTCTCCGGCACATCCAGCTGCGAGTTGTCGATGATCGGCAGACCGGACCCGTACCACCCGGCCATCCGCCCGTGGATACGGGCGACCTCCTCGTCGGTCAGCCGCCGATTGCCCGTGCGCTCCGCGTTGCGTTCGAGGACGATGTCCAGCCCGGGAAGGAGGACGACCGGCAGCAGGCCCGGTCCGACGTGCCGCTTCCAGCCGCCGAGGCCGACGACGGGCCGGTCGGGAAAGACCGCGTCGTCGAGGATGCAGGAGATGCCATTGGCCAGGAAGTTCCGCGCGGCGAAACCGCAGGTGCGGCGGGCGAGGCGGTACTGCGCCTCGGAGTTGTCGTTCCACCCGGACTGGGGGTCGGCGAAGCCCGAGCGGACCCACTCGCGTACGTCGTCGAGGCTGATGTGCGCCGTCGGGACCCGGCGATGGTCCGCCCAGTACTTGGCGACGCTGGTCTTCCCGGCACCCGCGGGCCCTATGAGCAGCACGGCGAGCGTCGTACCGGCCGGGTCGGGGACCGCCGCCGCGGGCGGGGGGCTGGGCATGGCGACCGGACCGCCGGGCGGCAGCGGCACATGGCCGGTGGCGTCCGGCGCCGGAGGAACGGGGGCAGGCGGCGGGGGCGCGGCCGGCCCGGGCGGGGGCACGGGATAACCGGGCGCCGGGGGCGGCGGGGGCACGGGCACGGAGCCCTGGTG
>NZ_DF968340.1:0-1152 GCF_001270025.1 Streptomyces azureus
CTAGTAGTGCTTGGTCAGGTCGGTGTGCGGGTGGGTATGTCGCGGTGGCAGGTGGGGCAGGCGCCGGTCCAGGTCGCGAGGAGGGTCTGTAGCTCGCGGACGACCTGGTAGAGGCTCAGGCCGGCGCCGCGTCTTTTGGGGCCCGGGCCAGTCGCTGCAGGGTGCAGAAGGCATGCGCGACGGAGACGAGGGTGACGTGGTGGTGCCAGCCGCCCCAGGTCCGGCCCTCGAAGTGGGCCAGGCCCAAAGCCTGCTTCATCTCCCGGTAGTCGTGCTCGATGCGCCAGCGGAGCTTGGCGAGGCGGACCAGGGTGGTCAGCGGGGTGTCGGCGGGCAGGTCGGACAGCCAGAACTGGACCGGCTCGCTCTCGCTGGCGGGCCATTCGGCCAGCAGCCAGCACACGGGCAGCTCCGGGCTGTCGGTGGCCTGGCGGATCTCGCGTCCGGCGGGCCGGATCCGTAAGGCCACGAAGCGGGAGTACATACGCTTGACCCCGGAGCGGCCGGTGCCCGGCCGGGAGCCTTCCCGCCACTGCACCGGCCTGGCCGCCTTCCGGCCCGCCGCGATGACCAGCTCTTTCACCGACCGGGGCGGGTCGGGGTACTTCGGCACGGGCGGGCGTCCGTTGCCCGAGTACGGCTCACACACCGGGACCGCGTGGGCGGGTTGTGCCGACATGGTGGTGGAGATCCCCACCACGTAATTCAGGCCGCGGGCCTGCAGTCCGTGCCGGAAGGCCGCGGCATCGCCGTATCCGGCGTCCGCGATGGCCAGCGGCACGTCGATCCCCCAGGAGCGGGTCTCATCGAGCATGTCCAGGGCCAGCTGCCACTTCTCCACGTGCCCGACGTCGTCCGGGATGCCGCAGGCGGTGCGGCGGGCGACCTTGCCCGGGTCGGCCTTCGGTGAGGCCGGGTCCCAGGTCTGGGGCAGGAACAGCCGCCAGTTGACCGCCGCCGAGGCATGGTCGCTGGCGAGGTGGAGCGAGACGCCCACCTGGCAGTTGGTGACCTTGCCGGCGGTGCCGGTGTACTGCCGTGACACGCACGCCGAGGCGGTCCCGTCCTTGAGGAAGCCGGTGTCGTCGAAGACCAGGGCCTTCGGCCGGATCGCTGCCTCCATCCGCCAGGCCAGCTGGGCCCGGATATGCG
>NZ_DF968341.1:0-21951 GCF_001270025.1 Streptomyces azureus
GCTGCTCGGCTGCCCGCAGGCCGCCCAGGGAGGCGCCGGCCACGACGATGCGCCCGCTCATGTCAGTCCTCGATCCGGATCGCCTGGAGCGGGCAGACGTCCGCGGCCTCCTCGACCTCGTCGCGCAGGGCGTCGTCGGGGTCGGGGACGTAGGCCAGACGGCCGTCGTCGTCCATCCGGAAGACGTCGGGGGCCGCGAAGACGCACTGGCCGTGGTCCTGGCACTTGTTCATGTCGACGACGACCTTCATGGCCGGTCCTCCTGAGTGTGAGGGCGTCGAGGCGGGGTGAAAGGGGCCCGGCCGGAAGGGGCCGGGCCCCGGCCAACGGGGCGCGATCACCGCACCCCGAACTCGTTTGGCTTCAAACAAGGTAGACAGGGGCGAGGGTCTGGTCAAGAGCTATCCGGATGGATAAATTCTTGACCCCGCCCTCTTGCGGCACCCTCCCGTCACCCCTACCGTTTGGCATCAAACAAAGCCCGGGCGGTCCCTGGCTCCGCCGCGCCCGGCCGCTCGTTCCCCACGCCACCCGCCTCCCCGGCCCCTGGTCCCGGAGGTGTCCCGACGTCCGCCCGAGGAGACCACGGTGAGCGCTCACGACCTTGAAGAAGTCCGCCGCCACATGGACCGGCTCGCCGCCGACGGCATCGACGTGGTCCGGGTGACCTATCCCGACCTCATCGGCACCGACCGGGCGCGTGAGGTGCTGCTGGAGGAGCTGCCCCGGGCCTGTGAGCACGGCCTCGCGTTCTGCCGGGCCGTCTACCACACCAGCCCGCAGGGCGACGTGGTCCCGGTCAGCGGCGGGCTGGACGCGGGCCTGCCGGACATCTGCGTCCGCCCGGACCTCGACACGCTGGTGCCGCTGCCCTGGGAGCCGGGGGTGGCCGTCTGTCTGGCGGAGGTCGTCGACCCGGCGACCGGTGCCCCCGCGACGGAGTCACCGCGCGACCTGCTGCGCGCCGTCCTCGCCCGGTGTACCGAGCACGGGCTGCGACCGGTGGTCGGCCCCGAGCTGGAGTACTTCCTGTGCGATCCCGACCCGTCGGGCGGCTGGCGCCGCTACGCACCCGACCCCGGCGTCGTCTACACCGCCGGGCTGCGCGCCGACCCGGACAACCACCTGCTGCGCACCCTGCGCCACGTGCGCGACCTGAGGATCGGGGCGATCAGCGGCAACCACGAGTTCGACGGCGGCCAGATCGAGATCAACCTGGCGCACTCCGACGCCGTGTCGGCCGCCGACCGGTCCTTCCGTTTCAAGGCCGCGATCAAGGAACTGGCCCGCAAGGAGGGCAGACTGGCCACCTTCATGGCCAAGCCCTTCAACGACGCGGGCGGCTCCGGCTTCCATCTCCACCTCTCCTGCGACGACACCGAGGGCCGCAACACCTTCGACGACCCTTCGGGCCCCTACGGCCTGTCCGCCACCGCCCGGCACGCCGTCGCCGGCATCCTCGCCCACGCGCCGGCCCTGGCCGCGCTGCTCAACCCCACGGTGAACTCGTACAAACGCTTCGGCCCGGACACCCTGGCGCCCTGGCTGATCGACTGGGGGCTGGACAACCGCAGCGCCATGGTGCGCATACCGCCCGAGCGCGGCTCCGGCGCCCGGCTCGAGCTGCGGCTGGGCGACGCGAGCGCCAACCCGTATCTGGCGATCGCCGGGACGACGGCCGCCGCCCTTCTGGGCGTCCTGGCCGGCGAGGAGCCGCCCGCACCGCTGGAGGGCTACGGCTACGACACCGCCCGGTCCGCCGTCCTGCCGCAGAACCTGTCCGCCGCGCTGGACGCGCTGGAGGCGGACACCGCCCTGACCGACGTGCTGGGCAAGGGCTTCACCACGTCCTTCCTCACCTACAAGCGCGACGAGGTCGAACGCTTCCACCGGCACGTCACCGACTGGGAGTTCACCGAGTACGCCTACCACCTGTGACGCCACCCATGACGCCGAGGAGCCTGCCGATGACGACCGAGACCCTGCCCGCCGCCGTGCGCGAGCCGCTGCCCCTGGCCGACGTGAACCTCGCCGACCTGGACCGTTTCACGGACGGCGTCACACCCTGGCGGATGTTCAACACCCTGCGCCACGAGGACCCGGTGCACTGGCAGCCCGAGGAGGCACCCAACTCCGGTTTCTGGGCGGTGACCCGGCACCGGGACATCGTCCGCGTCGACCGCGACTCCGAGACCTTCACGTCCACGAAGTTCGTCAACCTGGAGGAGGTCGACGACGACCAGATCAAGAAGCGCGCCTCCATCCTCGAACTCGACGGGGTCCGCCACCGGGCGCTGCGCAGCCTGATCCAGCGGCAGTTCGGCGCGAACGTGATCAGCGGCTACACCGACTTCCTGCGCGGCCTGACCGCGAAGACCCTAGACGCCGCCCTCGCCAAGGGCCGTTTCGACTTCGTGGCGGACGTCTCGGCGGACTTCCCGATCAACGTCCTCGCCCGGCTGCTGGATGTGCCCCCGGAGGACAACCAGAAGCTCATCGACTGGGGCAACCGCATCATCGGCCACACCGACCCCGACTACGCGGACGTCCTGCTGCACAGCGAGGACAGCGAGCAGTACCGCGACCTGCCCTTCCGCTCCCCCGCGTCGCTGGAGGTCTTCGAGTACGGGCGGGAACTGGCGCGGCAACGGCGCGGCGGTGACGGCACCGACCTGATCTCCCGCCTGGTCAACACCACTCCCCGGGACGGCGTCCCGCTCTCCCCGCAGGACTTCGACAACTACTTCCTGCTCCTGGTGGTCGCCGGCAACGAGACGACCCGCCACACCATCTCGCACTCCATGCTGGCCCTCATCCAGCACCCCGAGCAGCTGGCCCGCCTCCAGCAGGACCCCTCGCTGATCCCGGTCGCGGTCGAGGAGTTCCTGCGGTGGGCCTCCCCCGTCTACCACTTCCGCCGTACCGCCACGCGCGACGTCGAACTGGGCGGCAAGCGGATCAGGGAGGGCGACAAGGTCGTGATGTGGTTCGCCTCCGGCAACCGCGACGAGGAGGCCTTCGGCAACCCCTACGACTTCGACGTCACGCGCGCGGACAACGACCACGTCACCTTCGGCAAGGGAAGTCCCCATCTGTGCCTGGGCAACCTGCTCGCGCGCACCGAGATCCGGATCATGTTCGAGGAACTGATCCCGCGCCTGGCGGACATCCGCCTGGCGGGTGAGGTGCCGCGGGTACGCTCCAACTTCGTCAACGGCATCAAGAAGCTGCCGGTCGAGGTCACGTTGGCCTGACGTCGCCCGCCCGGTCGCGCGGCAGCCGGAGCGTCCGCTCGACGTACTCCTCGTGCAGGTAGTGCCCGCCGTCCGGCCAGTGGTCGACGCGGGAGCCGGGCACGGTCAGGGTGCCGCGCTCCCGGGCGGCGGCCTCCGCCGAGGTCCAGACCGTGAGCGCGGGCTGTGTGCGGCGGCGCAGGTACGCCTCGCTGTGCGGGCGGACGCCGACCGCGTTCCGGTCGGTGTGCATGCCGGCGTGGACTGGGCGATGACGTGGTCGGGGGTGCCAGCGTGGCAGGTGTGCCGTGCGCAGTCCGGGCGGGCGGTGGGGCCGAAGGCGGCGGCGACGAAGGCCGCCGCGGCGCGGGCGCCGTTCGCCCGGCAGTCCGCGAGCCGGGCGGGGATCTCCCTCACCTCGGCGCCGTGGGCGCCGTGGGCGCCGTGGGCGGGGTCGAGGGCGACGAACGAGCGACGAGGTGCGGGTGCCGAACGGCGAGCAGGTTGACGACCTGCCCGCCCATCGAGTGCCCGACGGCCGCCCCGGCCCGGGGGCGAGGATGTCGAGCAGCGCGGCCAGGTCGTCGGCCATCTCGGCGGGTGTGTTGCCCTCGTCCGGCACCTGTGAGCGGCCATGCCCGCGCAGGCCGGGCACGATCACCCGGCAGTGTCCGGCCAGGGCCTCGGCATGCGGGGACCACTCACGGCCGTCCCCGCCCCAGCAGTGCACCAGCAGCGCGGCAGGCGTTCCGGCGGCGCCGAGCGTCGTACTGAAGAGGGTCGGTTCGCGGGGCCGAGCCGGTGCTTAGGGCCCTCGCCGACGGGACGTCCCCACCTCGAACTGCGCGGTTTCCATGCCCACTTGGCGAGCGGGCTGGAGGCGGCTGAGCTGCTGGCGGTCGCGTGCCCCTCGTAGGACAGCTGTGCACACCGAAGGACGCGCTGGCCCGCCAGGTGCCGCGCCGGACCTCAGGGCCGGCGACCGGGTGGTGTTCTCGCTGGCGGGTGCCTACGCGTGGAACATCTCGCACCACGACTTCCTGACGCACCCGCGGCCCGGGTTCCACTTCCTGTCCGGCGACGCCCCGGCCCCCTGAACCGCTCGCACGCGGGCCTGCGCCCGCCGGATGGACCCGGCGGGCGCAGGTTGGGCCAGTGGACGCCGCGGGCCGGGACGCGTCAGGCCGCGGCCAGGGCCGGTGACGCGACCGGTGCGGGTTGCTCCGCCTCGGCGAGCAGGGCCATGAGCGTCGCCCGGGCGCGGGCCACCCGGGAGCGGACGGTGCCGACCGGGCAGTCGCTCAGCTCGGCGGCCTCCGCGTACGGCAGACCGAGAAGCTGCGTGAGGACGAACGCCTCGCGCCGCTCGTCCGGCAGTAAGGCCAGCAGCTCCAGCAGCGCCACACCGTCGTCGAAGCCGGGCAGGCCGCGCGGCTGGGCCAGCTCGACCGCCAGCTCCCAGTCCGGCAGGTCGGCCCGGCGGGGGCGTACGGCGGTGTACCGGAGGCTGTCGGCCACCGCACGCCGGGCGATCGCCAGCAGCCAGGCACGCGCCGAGGAACGGCCCTCGAACCGGTGCAGGCTGCCGAGCGCCCGCAGGAACGTGTCCTGCGCCAGATCGTCCACGGCCTGCGGATCGGCGCACAGATGGGCGACGTAGCGGATCACATCGCGGTGCAGGGCGCGCACGAAGTGGTCGACGGCGGCGGAGTCACCGCCGCGGGCGGCCAGCGCCCAGGCGGTTATCGACTCGTCGGCCGACGCCGGGGGCTCTCTTCTGTCGTCTGAAAGGGGCAGGGCAGGAGTGATCACCTGGTGTCCTTCTCGGGATTCCGGGACCACGGCAGGGCGAGCACGCGGGCATACGGGATGCCGGGCGTGCGCCCGTGGCTGCGCGGTCCGGTGAGTGAGGAATTGGACGTACCCATACGGCCTCTGTGCGGGCGCGACTGCTCACCGGCACGGCGTCACAGAGACGTACGGGCGTACGACCGGCACCGGGGCGAAACAGGGGCCGCCCCGGGACTTACCGGCTGCCGTCAGACGGCAGCGGCCCTCACGGGTGGTCCTCTCGAGGCGATCGCGTGGACGAGAAGGAGAAGGCTCGGCGCCCGGTCCGAGGACCACCGCCGCACGCGCACGGGCGGGGGCGGCGGTGCGGGCAGGGCGAACAGGAGCCGCAGCGGTGCGGCCAGCCGGCCGCCCACGGCACGCAGGAGCCGGAAGAGGGCCCGCTCCCCGTGCCCCAGCCACAGGCCGCACAGCAGGGCGGCGAGCAGGTGGACGGCGAGCATGCCGAGGGACGAGTCACCGTCGGGGGCGTGACCCACGTGCCCCATGCGCGCGGACATGGGCATGGGGGCCGACGGCGTGGACCCCATGCCGTGCCCCGTGGATCCCATACCGCCGGCCCCCATGTCCACGGAGTCCAGGCGCAGCGACCCCAGGCCACCCGATGCGCCGTCCGCCGGCACCGACGGCGCGAGCGAGAAGGCCGAGTGCAGGGCCGTCTGGACGGCCACGGCGACGGCGACGACCAGCCGGAGTCCGCGCTCGCGGCCCGCCAGGCACCAGCCCGCCCCGCCCGTCACGGCCCAGCCGGCCAGCAGCGTCCGGAGGGGCACATGGTCGCCGGACATCATGACGTGCCCGAGGGCGGCGAGCACGACACAGACGGCCGCGAACACCGCGGCCCGTACCGTGCGAGCACACCACCCAGCCGTCATGGCGCCTCATCCTCGCATCCGGCACCGCTCCGTCACCCATGGGTACGGACATCGCCCGGGCAGGGCACTCAATCCACGCCATGTGATCCAGACCACTGCCGGTGAACCAGAGGCGTCCCGGCTTCCGGTCAGTGGTGGGCGTGTACGACGGCATGCCCCTTGCCCCGGCCGATCATCCACTTGTTGACCGGGGTCGTGATCAGGAACGCGACCGCGAAGCCGCCCAGGAGTGCGGACCAGAACAGGCCGTCCGTCAGATGGGCGTCCATCGCCCCGGGGGTGAGGGCGATGATCGCGTTGTCCACGAGTTCCATCACGGTGATCGAGACCGTGTCCGCGGCCAGGGCGACCCGGATCGCCGCCCGGAGGCCCAGGCCGGCCCGCAGGACCGCGAACAGGGTGAACGAGTAGCCGAAGAGGAACGCGAGCCCGATGGCCAGGGCCATCGTGGGCACGTTGCGCCACTCCAGCGCGGTGCCGATCACCATGCCGAGGATCTCGCCGATCACACACCCGGTCAGACAGTGCAGCGTCGCCTTCACGGCTGTCCCCCAGGTCGCCGTTGCGTGCGGGCGCCCTTCGTGGTCATGAGAGGAGTGATCCATGTGATCCATGACTGAATCATATACCCCCCTAGGGTATCTGCGCCATGGGTGGCACGGCGGCCACCGAGTCCTCGGCGTGCCGTTCTAGAGTGCTCGTCATGACGACGCCAGCGACGCAGGCCACACAGGCTTATCTCTCCGAGTTGTTCTCCCTGCGCGGCCGGGTCGCGGTGATCACGGGCGGCAGTTCCGGCATCGGCCGCGCCATCACCCGTGCCCTCGCGCGCGCCGGGGCGAGCGTGGTGGTCGTGGCACGCGGCGAGTCCGGACTGGTCGCGACGGTCGAGGAGCTGACGGCCGAGGGCTGCCGCGCCGCCTGGGTCAGCGCGGACCTGAGCACGCGCGAGGGTGTGCGGACGGCCGCCGAGCGGGCCGTCGAGGCGTTCGGGGAACCCGACATCCTCGTCAACAGCGCCGGGATCAACGTGCGTCCGCCGATGGACGAGCTCACCGAGGACGTCTGGGACCTCACGATGGCCGTCAACCTGGACGCGCCGTTCCTGCTGGGCCAGCGCTTCGGCCCCGGCATGGCGGAGCGCGGCCACGGCCGGATCCTGCACATCAGCTCGCAGCAGGCGCACCGGGCGTTCGTCCAGAGCGGTGCCTACGGTGCCTCCAAGGGCGGCCTGGAGTCACTGGCGCGGTCCCAGGCCGAGGCGTGGTCGCCGCGCGGCGTCACCTGCAACGTCCTGGTGCCGGGCTTCGTCATGACACCGCTCAACACGCGGCTGTCGTCGGATCCGGAGAAGGTGGCCGCCCTCGCCGAACGCACGCTGATCGGGCGGAACGGACTGGCCGAGGACTTCGCGGGAGCGGCGGTCTTCCTGGCGAGCCCGGCCTCCGCCTACATCACCGGGCAGGCGGTCTTCGTCGACGGCGGCATGTCGGTGCACTGACGCCGTCCCCGGCGCCTGCCGGTCAGCGCCCGGAGGGGTCATTCCGCCAGACGAAGACCTCCGTGCCCGGCCCGCGTTCGGAGAACCTGCCCGCCGGAGAGGCCTCCCGCAGCAGCCGGCGCAGATCCCCTTCGAAGTCGTCCCGGCACCCTTCGAACAGGTGCGGCGCCGAGAACGACATGGAGAACACCCAGGCGACGACATCGTCGAAGGTCCGCTCCAGCGCCTGCCCGCCGGGTACGACCAGACGCCGGGGGCCGGAGAATCCCGCCCGGGCGAACACCTCGGCCTCCCCGCCCGGCGTGCCCTGCGGCAGCACTCCGCGGCCCGCTCGCCGCACGGGCCCCAGGTACCGCTTGACCAGATCGTCCACCGCCGCGTAGGGGACCGCCGGGTGCGGCAGGCCGTCGAGGGTGCGGTGTTCCGTCTTCAGGTCCGAGATGTGCACCAGGGCGCCGCCCGGCTGGAGCATGTCCCTGACGGTCGCCGCGACCAGGTCGCGGTCCATCCAGTGGAAGGACTGCGCGAGGGTGGCGACGGCGAACGTGCCGAGCCCCGCGGGCAGAGCTTCGGCGCGGGCCCGGACCCACCGGGTCTTCTCCCCCACTCCCCGGTCGGCGGCCCGGCGTCCGGCTTCGGCGATCATCCCGCGGTCGGGGTCCACGCCGACGATCTCGCCGAACAGATGCGCGAGGCTCAGGGCGATGGTCCCGGGCCCGCAGCCCACGTCGAGGAGGCGCCCCTCCCCGTCGGGCCGCAGCGCCTCGGCGAGCGCGTCCGCCAGCCCGGGGGCGTACGGCAGCCGCCCCCGCTCGTAGTAGGCGGCGGACCCCGAGAACAACGTGTCGTCCCACTCCCAGCCGGCCACCACGCCGCCCACCACCCTCACCGCACAGAGGTCCACGATCACCCGGCCGGGCGATGAGCCCGATGATTCCACGGCCCGACAACCGGCCGGAGGCAGAGGACCGTTGACCCGCCGACCGGGCGGCGGCCGAGGGGCGATTGTCAGTGCCCGGTGTCACGCTGGGCACACCGAATCTGCGGAAGGGAAGCATCGCCATGATCACCACGGAGTTCGCCCCCGGTTCCCCCTGCTGGCTCGACCTCGGCACTCCGGACGTGCGGGCCGCGGCGGCCTTCTACGGTGCCGTGCTCGGGTGGGACTACGAGTCCATGGGCGAGGGCGAGGACTTCGAAGGCGGCATGTTCCGGAGGGACGGCAAGATCGTCGCCGGTCTCGGCAAGCTCACGGAGGAGGGAGCGCGCTCGGCCTGGATGCTCTACTTCAGCGTCCCCGACGCGGACGCCACGACGGAGGCCGTGCAGCAGGCGGGCGGCACGGTCCGGGTGGCGCCGATGGACCTCGACGACTGGGGCCGGATGGCGCAGTACAGCGACCCGCTGGGCGGCCAGTTCGCCGTCTGGCAGCCGGGGACGACCAAGGGCGTCGACCTGGTCGACGAGCCGGGCTCGCTGTCGTGGACCGAGCTGTACACGAGCGACGCGGCGGCCGCGAAGGAGTTCTACGGCGGCCTGTTCGGCTGGCAGTTCAGCGACATGCCGCTGCCGGGCGGCGGGGGCACGTACACCCTCATCACCCCCGCCGGGCTGCCCGAGGAGCGCATGCACGGCGGACTCATGGAGCTCGGCAAGGAGAACCTCTCGCTGGCGAACGGCCGGCCGTACTGGCACCCGGTCTTCGCCGTGGAGGACTGCGACGCCGCGGTGGCCAAGGTCACGGAGAACGGCGGGAGCGTGCAGATGGGGCCCGAGGACGCGGAGGGCGTCGGCCGGCTGGCGGTCTGCGTCGACCCGGCGGGCGCGGACTTCGTGGTGCTCACCCCGGCCGAGAGCTGAGCGCGGCCCGCCCTGCCCGGCAGCTCACGCGGTCGGGCACCCGGGCCCCGACGCGCTCGCCGAGCCCCTCACGCTGCCGTACCTCCCGGCCGGTGGGCCACCATGCCTTGACGCGCTACGGTCGCGATATGAACGACAGTCCCGATGCGGCAGCTCAGGAACCCGGCGACGACTCGGCGGACGTCCTCGGGTTCGTCGATCTGGCGAAGGAATGGGCCGCGGCGATCGTCGCCGACGACCCCGCCCGGATCGCGCGCTTCATGGCGGACGAGTGGGTGATCGTCTCCGAGTCGGGGATCGACCCGAAGGAGAAGTTCCTCTCCCTCGTCGCGTCCGGGGACCTCACCCACTCGGCGATGGACCTCAGGAGCCGCCCCAGGGTCCGCGTCTACGGCGACACGGCCCTGGTCACCGGGCGCGTGACGAACACGGCCCACTTCCGGGGCGAGCCGTACGACGCCGACGAGTGGACGACCGACGTGTTCGTGAAGCGGGACGGTCGCTGGCTGTGCGTGCTGAGCCACATCACACCGGCGGCCCCCCACTGAGCCCGGCGGCCCCCGACCGAACCGGAAAATCTAATTGCATATGATGTGCAAATGCGCGACTACATCATCAGGGCGGCCACGGCGGAGGACCTCGACGGGGCACGGGCGGTGATGCTCGACACGGTGTACCGCGACTTCGAGACGGGATACGTGCCGCGCTGGCACGCCGACATCATCGATCCCGCGTCCTTCTACGTCGCACCGCCGCGGCACACGCTCCTGGTCGCCGTCGACGAGCGGGACGGGGCGGTGGCGGCAACGGCGGCGTTGGACGCGCGCGGCCCGGCGCATCCGCCGAACCCGCGCTGGCTGGCCGAGCGGTTCCCCTCGGGCGAGACCGCACAGCTCCGGCGGGTGTACGTGCGCCCCGGGCACCGGCGGCGGGGGCTGGCCCGGCGGCTGGTGGAGGGCCTGCTGGACTTCGCGCGGGCCGACGGTGGTTACCGGTCCGTGTATCTGCACACGTATCCGCACTCGCCCGGCGCGATGGGCCTGTGGCGGACCCTGGGCAAAGTGGTGTGCGACGAGCGGGAGGAAGTGCCCGGCGGGGGCAGCGGCGTGGTGCACTTCGAGATCCCCTTCGCTTGAGCGATACGACGCTGAACACCTCGATGCCACCCCTGACCAAGGCCCTGGCCGCCCTGCGCGTTCTCGCGCGCGGCGGCGGCCCGACGCTGCTGTGGCGGGTCGTGCTCACCGCCGGCCTGGTGGGCGCGATCGGCCTGCTGCCGTGGCTGTCGCGCACCGACCCGGCGCTGACCGTGCTCAAGGCCCGTTCGGCCGACCGCGACCCGACCCCCGAGACGCTGCACGCCATCCGCGACCAACTCGGACTGGACAAGGGCCCGTTGGTCCTGCTCGGCCGCTGGCTTGGCGGGCTGCCGCACGGGGACGCGGGCACGTCGTGGGTGTCCGGCGCCCAGGTGCTGCCCTCCGTCGTACAGGCGCTCGGCGCGTCGTTGCTGCTGATGTCCGGCGCTCTCGTCATCGCCGCGGCCACCGCGACGGCCGTGTGCGCCCGTACGCTCCGGCTCGGCTCGCGGGGCCGGCTCGGCACTCGCGGTGCCGGCGGCACGGCGACCGCGGTGCTGGCCGCGCTGCCCGAGTTCCTCGTCGCCTCGGTACTCGCCTCGGTGATCGGCGTGCAGCTGGGCTGGCTGCCCGCCCTGGGCTGGTACGGGCCGCAGTGGATGGTGCTGCCCTCGCTGGCCCTCGGCCTGCCCGCCGGCGCGGTCCTCGGGCGGATGCTGGACGACCTGCTGCCCGGCGCGTTCGCCGAACCGTGGGCCCTGGCCGCCGCGGCGCGCGGTGTCCCGCCGAAGTCCGTGGCGCGGCAGGCGGTGCGCCGCTGTGTGCCCGGGCTGCTGCCCAACCTGGGCCTGTTCGTGGTCGGTCTGACCGGTGGATCGGTCGCCGTCGAGCAGATCTTCGACATCCCGGGCCTGGGCCGGCTCACCCTGCACGCCGCCCTCGCCCAGGACCTGCCCGTCCTGCAGACCGGCACGCTCGCCCTCGTCCTGCTCGCGGCCACCGCCGGTGTCCTCGCCCGGCTCACGGCCCGGCTGCTGATCGGGCCCGCGCTGCGCGACGGCGCCCTGCACTCCCTGCACCGGCCCGCCCCGCCCGCGCCCCGCACCCTGCCCCTGCTGTACGGGGCGCTGCTCGCCGCGGTCATCGGCCTCGGCCTGCCGCGTGACGCGCTCGCCCTGGACCCCCTCGCCCGGCTGCAAGCCCCCTCCCCGGCGCACCCGTTCGGGACGGACGCACTGGGGCGGGACGTCCTCGCCCGTGTCGCCCACGGCGCGCTGAACACCCTCGGCACGGCGCTCGCGGTGAGTGCCGCCGCCCTGGTGGCCGGGCTGCTGCTGGGGCTGCTGCCGCGGCTGTCCGGGCCGCTGGTCGACACCGTCAGTGCCGTACCGCCCGTCCTGGCCGGGCTCCTCGTCACCGGCGTCACGGGCAGCGACCCCTGGGCGCCCGCCGTCGCCGTCGGCGTCGTGGCCTGGTCCCCGCTCGCCGTACACACGTCCTCTCTGCTGCGTCAGGAGCGGGCGACCACCCACCTGGCCGCCACCCGCGCGCTGGGGGCCGGGCGTTGGCACCTGCTCCGGCACGAACTGCTGCCCGCGGTACTGCCTCCGGTGACCCGGCACGCCCTGCTCCGGCTGCCCGGCGTCGCGCTGAGCCTCGCCGCGCTCGGCTTCCTCGGCCTGGGCGCGCAGCCGCCGTCCCCCGAGTGGGGCCTGCTGCTCGCCGAGAACCAGCCGTACGCCGAGCGCGCCCCGTGGGCCGTCCTCTTCCCGGCCGCCGTACTCGCCCTGCTGGGAGCGCTCGCGGTGACGGCCGCCGGCGGCGTACGGCTGCCCCGGCGGCGTGAGCGGGCCGGCAGCCCGGCGGGGCCGTCCGGCGACCGGGTCGTGCCCGCACCGCGGCGGCGGCCGAACCGTCCCGACTCCCTCCTGGCCCCTGTGCCCACCACCCCGACGACGGAAGAACGATGACCGGCCTCATATCCCGTGTCCTGGCCCGCCGGGCCGTCCATGCGCCCGAGAGCGAGACACCCGACGCCGGGACGCCGAAGGCCCCGCGCGAGAGCACCTGGCGGCTCTGGCAGGACCTTTCCCCGCTGCTGCGGCTGCTGATCGTGACCCAGCTCGCCTTCAACATCGGCTTCTACGCCGTCCTGCCGTTCCTCGCCGAGCACCTCGGCACCGCGATCGGCATGGCGGGCTGGCTGGTCGGCTTCGTCCTCGGCCTGCGCACCTTCAGCCAGCAGGGGCTGTTCGTGGTCGGCGGCTCGCTCGTCGACCGCTACGGCGTACGCCCGGTCGTGCTGGCGGGCTGCGTACTGCGGATCGCCGGGTTCGCGTGGCTCGGGTACGCGGAGGCGAGCTGGAGCGTGATCGGCGCCGTGCTGGCGATCGGCTTCGCCGCCGCCCTGTTCTCGCCCGCCGTGGAGTCCGAGGTGGCCCGCCAGGCGGTGGTCTGGGAGGAGGACGGGCACGGCTCACGCACCCGTCTCCTGGCCCTGTTCAGCGTGGCGGGCCAGGCCGGGGCCTTCGTCGGGCCGCTGCTCGGCGCGCTGCTGCTCGC
Source organism: Streptomyces azureus (assembly GCF_001270025.1). Lineage (NCBI taxonomy): Bacteria > Bacillati > Actinomycetota > Actinomycetes > Kitasatosporales > Streptomycetaceae > Streptomyces > Streptomyces azureus. The sequence continues at coordinate 12,962 of NZ_DF968341.1, forward strand.
CGTCGACTTCCGCACCGCGTGCCTCGCGGGTGCCGCGGTGTTCGCGCTCGTCCTCGCCGGGCACCTGAGGCTGATGCCGCAGCACATCCCCGGCAGGGTCCGCGTCCGGGAGCGGGGCGGGGCACGCCTGCTGCTGCGCAACCGCCGCTTCCTGGCCCTGTGCTGTGCGTACGGCACGTACCTGCTGGCCTACAACCAGCTGTATCTGGCCCTGCCGGACGAGGTGCAGCGCGCGGCGGGCTCCCAGGCGCCGCTGTCCTGGCTGTTCGCCCTGTCCTCGGTGCTGGTGGTGTTCGCTCAGCTGCCGGTGACCCGCTGGGCGGGCGACCGGCTCGACCTGCGCCGCTCCATGACCGCCGGGCTGCTGCTGATCGCGTCCGGTTTCGCGGTGGTGGCCGCGGCGCGCCCCGCGGGCTGGACGGGTGCCGCCGGGCTGCTGCCGGCCGCGGGTTTCGTCGTGCTGCTCACCGTGGGGCAGATGCTGGTCGTGCCCGCCGCCCGCGCCTGGGTGCCCGACCTCGCCGAGGAGGGCCGGATCGGCCTCTACATGGGTGCGCTGTCGTCCGTCTCGGGCCTGATCGTCCTCGCCGGCAGCGCGGCCACCGGCTCCCTGCTCGACACCGGCCTCCCGGCCGCCGTCCCCTGGCTGGTCCTCGCGGCCGTACCCGCTCTGGCGGTGGCACTGCTGCCGCGCCGGGAGGAGCGGGCGCGGGGGGCGGGCGCGGCAGCCTGACCGGCACGCGTGCTCTGAGACGAAGGCCTGGCAACCACGCGCACCGCAGCATCACCCCGGCGGACGGCTCCTTAGCTCCCCGGTTTCCGGAACCGTTCCGTCCCACGACACCGCACCGGGGAACGGTGGTCACGCGGCGCCAGTATCCTGGGTCGGCTGCGGCACCCCCCACCAACCTCCGCTCCGACGCGGGGAGTTACGGCCTGCGGCGAGGACCTTCCCACGAGCATAGGACGAGGACGAGTGCTGCTAGCGGGCCGCTACCGGCTGGACGTTGAGATCGGGCGCGGCGGAATGGGAGAGGTCTGGCGTGCGTACGACGAGACGCTCGCCAGAGCGGTGGCCGTCAAGCTGCTGCTGCCTCAGGACACGGACGCGACGGCGGCCTCCCGGTTCCGCCTGGAGGCCCAGACGGCCGGGCGTCTGAACCATCCCAACGTGGTCGGGGTCCTGGACTTCGGCGAGTACGACAACCGGCTCTACCTCGTGATGGAGCTGGTCGAGGGCGACAGCCTCGCCCGGGTGCTGTCCGTCTCCGGCGCGCTCCCGGCCGAGCGGGTGGCAGCGCTCGCCGCGCAGGCCGCCGCCGGACTCGCCGCCGCGCACCAGCAGGGCATCGTGCACCGGGACGTCAAACCCGCCAACCTCCTGCTGGACGCGGGCGGCACGCTGAAGATCGGCGACTTCGGCATCGCGCGCTTCCTCGACGACCCGGGCGCCGCGCTCACCGCCACCGGCCAGATCGTCGGCACCGGCCTCTACCTCGCGCCCGAACGGGCCCTGGGCCGGCCGGCGGGTCCCGCCTCCGACATGTACTCCCTGGGGTGCGTGCTCTACCAGCTCCTCAGCGGCCGCCCGCCGTTCCAGGCCGACACCGCCGTCGCACTCCTCCACCAGCACCTCGACAACGCCCCCGTACCGCCCCGCGAACTCGGTGTCACCGGTCTGCCGCCGGCCTTCGAGAGCTATCTCCTCGCCCTGCTCGCCAAACAGCCCGAGGACCGGCCCACGGCGCAACAGTCCGCCGAGTGGTTCGCCGGCGGCGCCTGGCGGGGGCTGCCCGAGCCGCTGCCGGAGGCGGCGTCCCCGATGCCGTCCTCCGGGCCGGGACCGTACGCGGCGGCCGGCACCGGCAACCCGGCCACGTACGCGCTGCCCACGGGGGCTCGCACCGCCCCGGGCGGGCGTTCACGTCGCGCCGCGCCCCGCAACGGCCTCGGCAACCACCGGAGACTGGCCGCGACGGTGGCCGCGGCGGCGCTCTTCCTCGCCGCGATGCTCACCGGCATGATGTGGTTCTCGCCCGACAAGACCGCGACGGAGGGCACGGAACCCGACGCGTCCCCGTCCGCGAGCAGCCCGGCCGCCACCTCGTCCCCCGATTCCGCCGAGCCCCTCTCCTCCGCCCCGGCTGCCGCCACGACTCCCACCGCCGGCACCGTGGCCGATGTCACCCCCTCCCCCGCGACACCCGACACTCCCCCTCCCGCCGAACCGACGCCCGGCCTCGCGAGCCCGACGCAGGAGACGAGCAGCGGCCCACCGGAGAAAGCGGACAAGCCCAAGCAGGAACAGCCTCCGCGGTCCTGGGAGAACGGGGAGGACGATGACGACGAGGGCGACGACTGAGCCCTCCTGCGCCGGTGTGCGAGCGGTCGCCCCTTCACGCGCCCCCTCGCGCGCCCCCTCGGCTGGCTTGTCATGGCCCTTATCTCGGCATTACTGTCACCACGCCTTGGTGAACGGGAAATCCGGTGTGATGCCGGTGCGGCCCTCGCCACTGTGATCGGGAAGTCCGGCTCCGGCCCTCGCGGGCAGCCACTGGGTCCTAGGGCCCTGGCGCCACATTCCCGTCTGCCGCGCGACGCCTGGCACGCGCGCTCGCCGCGTTGCCGAATCGCCCACGTGGCTCCGCCACGAGGACGCTCCGGCGCCTTGCGATCGCTCGCGCCAGACGCCGCGCGGCCCGCCCTTCGGGCGGACGACGGGAATGTGACGCCAGGGCCCAGGGACCCGGGAAGGCGGAGTACGGGCGGTGGGACCCGTGAGCCAGGAGACCGGCCAAGGCGCGTCAACCATCCACGAGGTGCTGGAGAGGGTCTGCTGAGCCATGCACATTGCCGAGGGTTTCCTGCCTCCGGCGCACGCGGTCGCCTGGGGTGTCACGTCTGCGCCGTTCGTCGTCCACGGAGTCCGGTCGCTCACCCGTGAGGTGCGCGAGCACCCCGAGAGCACCCTGCTCCTCGGCGCCTCCGGCGCCTTCACGTTCGTCCTGTCCGCCCTGAAACTGCCGTCCGTCACCGGCAGCTGCTCCCACCCCACCGGCACGGGCCTGGGAGCCATCCTGTTCCGGCCGCCCGTCATGGCGGTGCTGGGCACGATCACCCTCCTCTTCCAGGCACTGCTGCTCGCGCACGGCGGTCTCACCACGCTCGGCGCCAACGTCTTCTCCATGGCGATCGTCGGGCCGTGGGCGGGATACGCGGTGTACCGGCTGCTGCGGCGGTACGACGTGCCGCTGATGGTCGCCGTGTTCTTCGCGGCGTTCGTCGCCGACCTGTCCACCTACTGCGTCACCAGCGTGCAGCTGGCGCTCGCGTTCCCCGACCCGGGCAGCGGGTTCCTGGGCGCGCTCGGCAAGTTCGGCTCCATCTTCGCCGTCACCCAGATCCCGCTGGCGGTGAGCGAGGGACTGCTGACGGTGCTCGTGATGCGGCTGCTGGTGCAGTCCAGCAAGGGCGAACTGACCCGGCTGGGTGTGCTCATCGCCGATAAGCAGTCCCGCAGCGAGACCGAGGCGGTGGCCCGGTGAGCAGGAACACGAAGATCAACGTCCTGCTGCTGCTCGCCGTGGCCGCGCTCGCCGTACTGCCGCTCGCGCTGGGCCTCGGCGACCACAAGGAGGAGCCGTTCACGGGCGCCGACGGCGAGGCGGAGACGGCGATCACCGAGATCGAGCCGGACTACGAGCCCTGGTTCTCGCCCCTGTACGAGCCGCCGTCCGGTGAGATCGAGTCGGCGCTGTTCTCCCTCCAGGCGGCCCTGGGCGCCGGTTTCCTCGCCTACTACTTCGGCCTGCGCCGGGGCCGGCGGCAGGGTGAGCAGCGGACGCGGGAGCGGGACTCCGGGAGCCCGGCGGCCGACGCCGCCGAGGAGTCCACGGCCGAAAGGGCCTGAGCCGCGTGCTGCCGATCGACGCGGCGGCGCACAGCAGTCGCTGGCGCCGCCGCCATCCCGTGGACAAGGCCGTGCTCGGGCTGGGTCTGACCCTCCTGGCGATCTCGCTGCCGCCCTGGCCGGGCGCGGCTCTGGTGCTGCTGACCGCCCTGGTGGTGCTGCTGGGTCCGGCGGGCGTGCCCTGGCGCCGGCTGTGGCGGGCCTACCGGGTGCCGTTGGGTTTCTGTGTGACGGGCGCGTTGACGCTGCTCGTGCAGGTCGGCGGGCCGGAGGGCTTCGTCTCCCCCGCCGGTGACGGGCCGCTGCGGGCCGGGGAGTTGCTGCTGCGCACTTCGGCGGCGTCCCTGGGGGTGCTGCTGTTCGCGTTCACCACGCCCATGTCCGACCTGCTGCCGCGTCTGGTACGGGCCGGGGTGCCCGCGCCGGTCGTCGACGTCGCGCTCGTGACGTACCGCATGAGCTTCCTGCTGCTGGACTCCGTGCGCCGGGTCCGTGACGCGCAGGCCGCCCGGCTCGGCCACACCACCCGGGCCGCCGCCTGGCGTTCGCTGGGCGGTCTCGGCGCCACCGCGTTCGTCCGGGCCTTCGACCGGGCGGTCCGCCTCCAGGCCGGTCTCGCCGGGCGCGGCTACGACGGCACCCTGCGCGTCCTGGTGCCCGAGGCCCGCGTCTCCGTCCGCTTCACGGCCGCCAGTTGCGTGCTCCTCACGGCGCTGGCCGTCCTCACCTTCGTACTGGAAAGGCCGCTGACATGAGCGAGCCCGCCCTCGTCGCCCTGCGGGGCGCGTCCTTCGCCTACGAGGACGGCCCGGCCGTGCTCAGCGGCCTCGACTTCGAGATCCGCGAGGGGCGCGCGCTCGCGCTGCTCGGCCGCAACGGCAGTGGCAAGACCACGCTGATGCGGCTCCTCAGCGGCGGACTGCGGCCTCACGCGGGCCGGTTGACGGTCGACGGGCAGCCGGTTACGTACGACCGCAAGGGCCTGACCCGGTTGCGGACGACCGTCCAGCTGGTGGTGCAGGATCCGGACGACCAGCTCTTCGCGGCGTCCGTCGAGCAGGACGTGTCGTTCGGGCCGCTGAACCTCGGCCTGGACGACACGCAGGTGCGGGCGCGGGTGGCGGAGGCGCTCGCCGCCCTGGACATCACCGCCCTGGCCGACCGGCCCACCCATCTGCTCTCCTACGGGCAGCGCAAACGCACCGCCATCGCGGGCGCGGTCGCCATGCGGCCCCGTGTCCTCGTCCTCGACGAGCCGACGGCCGGACTCGACCCCGACGGCCAGGAACGGCTCCTCACCACGCTGGACGGACTCCGTGCGGCCGGCACCACGGTGGTGATGGCCACCCATGACGTCGACCTCGCCCTGCGCTGGGCCGACGACGCGGCGCTCCTCACCCCGTCCGGAGTCCGCACCGGGCCCGCCCCCGAGGCACTGGCCCGCCCCGATCTCCTCCGGGAGGCGGGACTGCGACTGCCCTGGGGTGCCGCCGCGGCGGAACTCCTCCGCGCCCAGGGGCTGTTGACCGGCACGGAGCCGGGTCCGCGTACACCCGCCGAACTCACTGCCCTCGCCGCCCTCGTGGCCGAACGGCTGGGGGCGCACGGAGGCTGAGGGTCGCCCCTCTTCGTCGCCACCCGGTCGCGGGCTCGTCCCGGGGTCCGCCCCGGCCGTGGAGCGGGGTGCGGTGCCGTCAGCCCAGGCCCGGCGGTGTCCAGTCGGCATGCCGCAGGATGGTGCGGACGGTCATGCGGGAGGGAGACGGCCGGAGAGCGGTGTCCGCACTGCGACGGCCAGGGGGCGCGCCAGTTGCTGACCCATCCGGCCGGCCTGGCGGGCGGCGCGTGCGACGGACGGGCCGCGCGGACGGCGCTCGGCGTCGTAGCGGGCCAGCGCCGACTCGGCGGTGGGCTCGGTGGCGAGTGCGGCCGCCAGCACGGCCGCGTCCTCCACTGCCTGGCAGGCACCCTGGCCGACGTTCGGGGTCATGTCGTGGGCCGCGTCACCGAGCAGCGCGATCCGGCCCGCGGTGAAAGCGGGCAGGGCGTCGCCAGTTCGTGGATGTCGTGGTGCAGGACGGCGTCGGGCCGGGTCGCCGCCAGCAGCGCGGGGATCTGATCGTGCCAGGTGCCGAGCCGTCGGCGCAGCTCGGCGAGCGCGTCCGTATGCCGTGTCCCGGGCGGTGAGTTGAGTACCTCGTGCCACTCGGCCCGGCCGTCGGCGAAAGCGATGTGCCCGAACTCGGCGCCCCTCCCCCAGGTCAGCTCGAAATCGGTGTCCAGCTCGACCGGGTGCTCGGTGATGGCGCGCAACACGGTCGACCCGCTGTAGGCCGGGCCGGGGTGCCGAGGGAACAGCCGGCAGCGCAGCCGGCTGCCCACTCCGTCGGCGGCCACGACCAGGTCCGCTTCCAGGTCCCGAGCGGTATCCGCACCCGGCCGGCGTTGGTGCGGTCGACGGACGTCACCCCGGTCCCGACCAGCAGACAATCGGACGGCAGCGCCGCGCGCAGCAGGTGATGCGTACACGGCTTCCTGGCCGAACAGGGCGTCGCGGACGCCGAGGACCGCGCCGTCACGCTGCCGACCTGTGTCGACGGGTTGGTCTTCGACCGCCTGGTGGGGGGGCGGATCCGTGTCGGATCACGAGATCCGCGGACTGGTGACGGCGGCGCTCCGATAGCCCGCACAGCTGCCGGCGCCGCCGGCAGCGGGAGTCGGCGGGGTGACGTCGGTCAGTCGAAGTAGGACCGGAGCGAGCCGCGGCGCCGGATGTCGAGCGTCGCGCAGTGGAACGAGCCGCCGAACGGCGCGTAGTGCAGCAGGTCGCACGGGATCGGCTCGAAGCCCCACTTCTCCAGGGCCCGCAGCATGCCGGTGTGGTGCCGCTCCGCGATCACCCGTCGTTCGTCGATCATGAGCACGTTCATGCTGAGCCACTTGCCGCACATCGACGTGACCTTGAGCAGGGCCTCGTCGATAGGGTCGGGCTCGGGGGCGACCAGGACGTCCCAGGAGCTCAGGATGCCGGGCAGCCGGTCGACGTCGATGTACTCGGGGTTGATCAGCACCTTTCCGGGCGCGAGCAGCACGAACGTCGTGTCGATGTGCATGGGCGTACGGCAGCGGCTCTCGATCTCGTGGATGCGGTACTCCGGCCCGAGATGGCGGCGCAGCCAGTCGATGCCCATCCGGTTCGTGACGTTGCTGCGCGTGACGAACAGGTCCCGGCCGGCCCGGACGAAGTCCGCCGCGTCGAAGACGGGCTCGAACTCGGTGAGGATGTACCTCATCGGCTCTCCGTCCTTCGGGACCCGGAAGTCCGGATCGAACAGTTCGTCCGTGAGCTGCGGCTTGGGTGCCGCCGTCCAGCGCGCCCCACGCCGGAAGTAGTCCTTGAGGAGCGGGCGGTAGGAGTGGGTCTCGAAGTACCGGCAGGGCCAGGCCATCGGGGTTTCGATGATCTCGTCGCCGATCACGAGCATGCTGTCCCGGGGACAGGTGTTGCAGAAGCCCCGTGAGGTCCAGTCCGGGGTGCCGAAGCGGCGCCGGTGGTCGACCGCGTCCGGCCGCCTGACCGTGACGCCGAGGGACTCCAGCAGAGCGACGAACCCGTCGATCTCCTGCTGAGCCTGCTCGACGAGCATGCGCGGATACCGCAAACCGGCGGCCAGGCCCTGCAACCGTCCGGCCCAGGTCGGCACGTTGCAGGTCACGACCGGGTGGCCGGAGGGGATCGTCGCGCCCTCGAGACGCCCGACGATGATCTCCTCAAGCGGATCCCACTCGGTGTGCGAGTTGACCGGCGAGACGAGAGGCTCCACGGCCTCGTCGGTCGCGGCCGATGTCCGGGGCCTCCCCATGATGGCCATGCCCACCACCTTCGGATCGCGGGATTCGGTGATGCACCGCACTTACCACGTTACTCAACGTGGCGCGCTGGCGCTGTGCACGTCAACAGTCGCGTCCGCTCGCATCGGCCGCACGGGTGAGCCGGCCGTCCGCAAAATGCTTGTCCGCCCTCGCGGAACGGCACTACGTTGCCGATGTGGATCTCTTCTCACGCTCCTGGACGGCGTTGCGCGCGGCGGTCGCCGACCTGTCCGACGAGGACTTCTCCCGGCCGTCCGGCTGTACCGGCTGGCTGGTGCGGGACCTGGTGTGCCATCTGGTCATCGATGCGCAGGACGTCCTGATCACCCTCGCCACCCCCGCCGACGGAGAACCGACCCGGGACGCGCTGACCTACTGGGAGATCTCCGACACGCCGCCTACCGGAGAGGACCCGCTCGACGCGCTGACCGTCCGGCTGGCCGCCGCGTACGAGGAACCGCACCTGCTCAAGTTCCACCTGGACGATGTCGGCTCCGCCGCGGGCCGCGCCGCAAAACTCACCGACCCGGGCCTCAGGGTCGGCACCCGCGACGAGGTTCTCACCGTGGGCGACTACCTCTCCACGTACGTCATGGAGTGGACGCTGCACCATCTGGACCTGATCGCCCACCTCCCGGCCGCCGCGCCGCCACCCTCGGAGGGGCTCGCCCGGTCACGCGAGATGCTGGAGCGGATCGCCGGGAGCGCGTTTCCCCCGTCGTTCTCCGACCAGGACGCGCTGCTGGTGGGCACGGGGCGGCGGCCGCGAACCGAAGCGGAGCGGGCCGGACTCGGCGAACTGGCCTCCAAGCTCCCGCTCTACCTGGGCTGAGCGGGCAACCAGCCCCTCGCAATCCAGGTCCAGGAGCACCTGAGGCTCCTGGACCTGGCGGGATCGCGGTGACGTGGCGGACTTGTCCGGCCGCGGTGTCAGTGCCGCATTGCCGGTGAACCGGCCGACGCTGTAGGGCGGGTGACGCTGCGGTAGGTGGAGATGCCCAGGGCGAGGAGCCAGTAGCTGAGGATCGCGCCCATCGAAGCGGTGGTGCCCCAGCCGTTCGCCGCGTAGAAGTCCGCCGGGTCGTTGCCGAAGAACAGGGACGGCAAGAAGGCCACATGGACACCGGCCAGGACGTAGGCGGAGCGGCTGGTCCAGACCGCCCTGAACCGCCCGGCCGGCTCCGCACCACCGTCCCGCCCCGAGTCC
>NZ_DF968342.1:0-27529 GCF_001270025.1 Streptomyces azureus
CATCGCCATGCTCACGAGCGGCCCTTGACACCCCCAGCCCCGCCCTAACTGAACGGCGTTGGTTCTAGGAGCCGTCGCGACACTCCAGTTCAAGGAGACCGGTGGCCGGGTCAGGGGCGCAACGCGTATCAGCGCAGCGTGTCCAGGTCTTCGCTGTGGACCGAGGACCAGGACGCGGTCAGCAATTCGGCGTGCTGCGGGCTGATCCCGATGGACTTCCGTTCGTCCGGGAGGCGTTCAGCAAGCGGGTGACGACCCAGAACGTCCCGCCAGGTGGGAGAAGGCATCGGACGCGGGCGAGGAAGGCCGCCTTGTCCTGTGCTGGATGGTGGCCCGAGGACGAAGAGTGAGAGCATCCGCGTCATGGATGATGCAGACGGTCACACGGCTCGGTGGTGGGTGGCGTTGCGCCGGACGCCGATGGCCGTCTGGAACGACGACGTCACGGACTGGGCCGCTGCGCTGACCTACTATGCGGTTCTGGCCCTGTTCCCGTTGCTGCTGGTGATCCTCTCGATCCTGGGTCTGACCATGCCCACGGCCAAGCCGGAGGTCATCGACCGCATGACGCAGGCGGCCCCGGCCGAGTCCCGCGCGCTGCTGCGCAGCACCCTGCGGCAGATGGTCGCACAGCCGACGGCGGCATGGACGCTGATCTTCGTCGGAGGGGCGGGGGCCCTGTGGTCGGGATGCAGCTATCTGAGCGTCTTCCGCCGGGCGTTGTACTCCATGCATCGGATCAGCGCGGACCGGCCGGTCTGGCGTACCGCTCCGCGCATCATCGCCACGGCACTCGTCCTGAGCTCCCTGCTTCTGACGTCGACCCTCGCGTTGTTGCTCACCGGCGCCCTGGCCCGGCGTCTGGGTCAGGCTCTGAGTCTGGGTACCGGGCCCCAGGCCACCTGGGACACGCTGCGGTGGCCGGTCGTGGCCACGGTAGCCGTCGCCCTGGTGCTCGTCCTGTACCGGTCGGGGCCGGCGTCCTCCCGCCCTGTTCGGAGGATGGCGCCCGGCGGCACATTGGCGGTGGCGCTCCTGCTGACCGTCTCACTCGGATTCGCCGTCTACACCTCCCTGGTCAGCACCTATGACCGTCTGTACGGTTCACTGGCAGGCGTCGTGGTGTTCCTGGTCTGGCTGTGGCTCTCCAACCTGTCCCTCCTGATCGGCGCTCAGTTCAACGCAGAGCTGACGAAGCCTGCGCACGGGGAATGAGCCGGTCTTCTCGTACCTGCGGCCGACCGCCCGTACCCTTGGGGCCGGTTCGCCGCGGCCCCGTGGGCAGTGGCGGCCTCTGGTCTCGCACGGCGCGCCGTCCGCCGCTGGACCGGCAGGGCACCGCACAAGGTCAGCACGATCAGGGCCAGGGTGGCGAGGGGAGACCACAGGCCGGCCGCGAGCGCGGCGATGCCAGGTTGGTAGCCGGGCATGGAGAAGCAGTCGGCGTCGTGCAGGCACCTCACGCGCCACCACCGGTGCCCCTCCTGTTCGGGCTGCGGGCCCGGGCGGGCGTCCGCTCACTCAGGCCCTGTCGAGTCAGACCACCCATCGAGCATCCGGGGCGGCGGATTTGGGGTCTCGCCGAATCCGACCATCGGCCCGGCCTCAAGACACAGGTCATCGGCGAACTGTGGCTCCGAGATCTCGAGCTCACCGCCTGGCGCGTTCTGCATGCAGACTGCAGGTCGGACGATTCGGCTGGGCGGAAAGCCTTCCTCGACGCCTGGACCAGCGCCTGAACGACTGCTCCTCCAGGCAGCCGCGCAGGGCATGCGGCGCCCGAGTCGGCACGTGGCGCGCACCCCGGCCTCGTACCCCTACTCCTCCGGTTCGGTATTGCAGCACCTTGCGAGCAACCCTGGTCGCCGACGAACTGCGACACGTACGGTGAGGCGGCCGAGCCCGGGACAACGCCTGATGTGACCGAGTTCAGAAAGGGCCCGGCCGAGGTGGGCCGCCCCGGACGCACCTCAACGGAGCAGGACCGCGCAGCCATTGCTGCGCGGCCCTGCTCCTGTGCACCACAGGTCCTGTCGGCGCCCGGCGCAAGAGCGGACCCCCCTTGTTCGGGCGAAAGGACGGCCTGCACGGGCCGCGGCAGTCACCGGACGCGGCGGGCACTATCCCTCGGGCAAGGCTGCGAGGTCAGGCCGGGGTTGATGTTCTCGGCCTGCGGGCCCTTCTGGCCCTGGGAGACGTTGAACGGTGGGCGCCCGAACGGCGTACCGTTCGGGCCCCCACTACTGTTTGTCATCTTCGGTGCCAGCGTGGCATGAACTCTGGTAGGCCGGATGACTGCGAGGTCCAGGCGTTCCACACGGCGACGGTGGCCGGGCCGTTCGACGAGCAGCCGGCCGACAGGTGCATCCGTTCAGAGGCTCTGTGGTGCAATAACATCTACCGGGCACCGGGCTTGGCGCCAGCCCCTCGCATCCCCAGGCCGGAGCCCTGAGCAGCAGCGAGCAGCGAGGAGTCACCGTGACCGTGCGCGGGCCTGACGGGGACGGTGGGCCGACCACTCGTACTCCCGCGAACGGGGGTGGCCGGGGCAGGGAGATAACCCTGGCGGAGACTCTGGCCGCAGCGGAGTCCGCGGCGCCTGTGGAGTCGCTCGACGTGGTCGCGGGCATGCTCAAGGAGCGCCTCGGGGCCGCGTCGGTGTCGTTCCTCATCACCGACTTCACCGGTGGCTCGGTCGTACGGCTGGGGGCGGCGGGCAGCATCGATACCGATGAACCCGCCCGGCGCATCACGCTGCGGGGCACCCTGTACGACGACGTGATCCGCACCCAGCGGCCGAGCGTGGAGGACAAGGGCGACGGCGCGCTGGTGCGGATCGTCGCCCCGGTGACCAACCGCGGAGACGCCATCGGGCTCCTCGAACTCTTCCTGCCCGCGGCGCCGGACGCGGAGGTGATGCGTGAGATCGGCGAGACCGCGCACGCCCTGGCATACATCGTCATCGCGAACCGGTCCTACACCGACGTGTACCAGTGGGGCCGCCGTACCAGCCCGCTGAGCCTGGCTGCGGAAATCCAGCACCGGCTGCTCCCGGCGTCGCTGGCGTGCGAGGCGGCGCAGTTCGCGGTGGCCGGGGCACTGGAGCCCGCCGACCACGTCGGGGGCGACACCTTCGACTACGTGATCGACCGGGATACTGTCCAGCTCTCCGTCACCGACGCCATGGGTCACGATGTCGACGCCGCGCTGCTGGCCACCCTCCTGGTGGGCGCCCTTCGCCGGGCGCGGCGGGCCGGCGCCGACCTCGCCGAACAGGCCCGACAGGCCGACCAGGCCATGCGTGAACACGGCCGCCAGAGCTACGTCACCGGCCAGCTCCTGCGCATCAGCCTGACCGACGGCAGGACCGAGTTCATCAACGCCGGCCACCCCTGGCCGCTGTGCATGCGGAACGGCCAGGTGCGGGAGATCACTCCGAAGATCGATATGCCGTTCGGCTTCCAGGTCCCCCACACCTACCGGGTCCAGTCGCTGGACCTGCAGCCGGGCGACCGGCTGGTGATGCTGACCGACGGCATGCTGGAGCGCAACGCCAACAGCCTCGATCTGTCCGACCTGATCGTAGGTACCCGCGCGCTGCATCCCCGCGAGGCCGCCCGCACCCTCATCGCGGCGATCGTCGACGCCAACCACGGCCACCTGCAGGACGACGCGACCGTCATGTGCCTGGACTGGCACGGCGTCGGCCACTCCGAGCGGGACGCCGACACCGGCGCCGACCTCTCCGACGCCTCCGCCCCGTCGCGGACGGGGCGGACCACTCCTGGGCGATGACTCGACGACTGCTCCGACACCCCGCTACGTCCGGTCCCCGGGCGGGCGGCCCGTGGGGGCGCTTGCCCGGCTGACCGCGTCACCGGGGGAGGCGCCTGCGGCGGCGGCCCAGGCGTAGGCCAAGGAGGACGAGGTCGGCGACCAGAACCACCACGCCGATGACCAACAGGTAGAACAGGCCCTTCGCCACCACACCGATGATGCCGAGCACGATGGCCACAATGAGCAGCAGGAGGAAGAGAGCCATTGGTGTCACCTCATGGTGGGGGACGTTGGTGAGGGCATCAGCGGCGGGCGAGGCGACGTTCGCCGCCCGCACCCGTTCGGTAGGCGAGCTCGTAGTGCGCGAAGACTGTCTTCTCGTCCTCCGCGAGCAGTTCGCCGTCCGTGCCGATCGAGGGCGCTTCCTTGACCTGCTTCTTGTCGTAGGCGACCTTCAGATAACCGGGACCGACCGTCGCGTCGCCCAGGGGGACGAACACGAGCCGGTGCCGGGTCGGCAGGCCGACCGTCACCGTCGCGAACGCGGGCTGGTCTGTGGCCGTGTCGACATAGACCGCCTCCAGGACGCCGATCTTGTGCCGCTCGTGGTCGACCACGTCGCGGCCTCGCCATTCCCTGATGTCTTCCGCCTCGAACACGGAGAGCCCCCTCTGTCTCAGGTCAGCTGAAGACCGCTGTCGTCTTTCTCTCGCTCCTCCCTCCTTACCTGCCTACGGAGCATCACACCCTGGACAGCAGCCGACTTTCAGGGCGGACGGCGGCGCGTACGACCTCGTATCCCTGGCCCCTCCACCGGCGTACGCGTGACGCGCCACAGCGAACCATCCCCCTGATGTCTTCCGCCTCGACTTTCACGCGCGGGGCGATGCCTCGGCGACCGCCCGGTCCGCCGCGGTCCAGCACACGGCGACGTGGGCGATGAGCGGCGGACCGGAACACTGTCGCGGGATCAGTAGGTGGCGAGGGAGATGGCGGTGTAGTGCGCGGTGAAGGCCACCACGGTCAGCGCATGGAAGACCTCGTGGAAGCCGAACCAGCGGGGTGCGGGGTCGGGCCGCTGGAGGGCGTAGACCACCGCGCCCGCGCTGTAGAAGAGACCGCCGACAACGATCAGGACCACTACGGCGGCTCCGCCGGTGTGCAGGAAGTCGGGCAGGTAGCTGACCGGTGCCCACCCCAGCGCCAGGTAGCACGGGGTGTACAGCCAACGCGGGGCTCCGACCCACAGGACCCGGAACGCGACGCCGGCCAACGCTCCTGTCCAGACGATCCACAGCAGCACGGACCGCTGGTCCGGCGGGAGGAGGAGCACGGCCAGGGGGGTGCAGGTGCCGGCGATGATCAGGAAGATGTTGGCGTGGTCGAGGCGTCGCAGAAGAGCCTCGCCGAGCGGTCCCCAGGTGCCGCGGTGGTAGATGGCGCTGGTCGCGAACAGCAGCCAGGCGGTAACCGAGTACACGGCGCAGGCAAAGACCGCCTGTGGAGTACGGGCCAGGCAGATGAGCACGACGCCTGCGATCAGTGCGGCGGGGACCATTCCGGCATGGAGCCAGCCACGCAACCTCGGCTTGATCGGTTCGGCCAGGTCGGCCACCCGCTCCACCAGAGCAGCGACCGAGTGAGCCCCCTCCCCCGCATGGTCGCCCGGTGATTGGTCGGGTAGCCCGCCTGCACGGCGCTCTGCAGGCGCTGACACGACGTGATCACATTCGACTTCAGCGGCGTCGCGGGACACAGCTTCTCGTCCTCCCCCGGGCTCCTGGGTGTTACTGGCAACCATGCGGTCATGCTAGGAACCTCACGCGGATACATGACGGGTGGTGGGTCCAGAACCCCAGAGCCACGTCGCCGGGCGCGGGCCGGTTCGCCGCCGTGTGAGCTCCAGCCCCGTTGGCGCTACCGCCAATTGGGCTTGCCGAAGCCGAGTAGAACGGCTGGTCATGGGAACGATCAGGGCTTCCAAACGGGCATCTCCGCTCGCCTACGCGCAAGCATCGCCGATGCTTCCTGAGGTCCGCCCCCACGTATCCACCGCCCCCGCAGACCAGTTGGAACACCAACTGGACCTGGCTCCGCATCTCGAAGCCGGCCAGCTCGACGTGGAGCGCGTCGCCGGGATTGCGGTGGTCGCCGCCGCCGACGCCGATGGCTATGCGGCCACCGGCCATCTCCTCGGGCTGCTGGCCGCGCTGCCTGCCCCCACCAAGGCAGGAGAACGCTTCTGGTCGGTCCTGTGGAGGTCGTCCGGCACCGCGTACCTGCTGCCCGTCAACATCAAGGCTCCGGTGCTGCGTTCGCTGGCAGGAGAAGGAACCGCCCTGGCCCGGCACGAGAGGAGGCGCCTTCGTCCAGGCGGGTGGCAGGGCCCGCAGAGGCGGCGGCCACCTGGATGCGGCGTGCGCGATCCCGCGGACAGGTCTGCGAGGTCAGGCCACGTTGATGTTCTCGGCCTGCGGACCCTTCTGGCCCTGGGTGACGTCGAACGTCATGGCCTGGCCCTCGGGTTGGTCCCTGCGGCACAGCGCAGCAAAACGCCCACACCAAGCGCGGGCAGGGGAAATTCCGAACCACGACAGCTGACACAGAACGCTACACGCCCACACGCCGCGTCACCACAGGAAACGATCACACCGCACGGCAGAGCATGCGTGCTGTGCCCGCCGACGCGGACGGGCACGCTCATCTCATGCTGCTGCGGTCGGGTTCGCCGATTCGGTGGCGCGGCGGTATTCGGCGTTGAGACGCTGGGCTTCCTCGAGCTGGTCTTCGAGGATGATGATGCGGCAGGCGGCCTCGATGGGGGTGCCGTGGTCGACGAGTTCCCGGGCGCGGGCGGCGATGCGCAGCTGGTAGCGGGAGTAGCGGCGGTGGCCGCCTGCGGAGCGCAGTGGGGTGATGAGGCGGTGTTCGCCGATGGCGCGGAGGAAGCCCTGTGTGGTGCCGAGCAGTTCGGCGGCCCGTCCCATGGTGTAGGCGGGGTAGTCGTCGTCATCGAGACGGCCGTACGTGTCGTCTGCTGTCATTGCACCTCTCTGTGGAACGCGTGGAGGGGCCCTGGCGCCGTACTGGCACCAGGGCCCCGAAGGAACTACTACACCATCTGCCGGCCCTGATACTGCACCGGCCCTCTGTTTCCGCAGACCCGACCGAGCTGCTGTCGGGGGCGCGGGGATCGCGGTTGCTCGACCGGAGACCACCTCACTATCGATGTCCTGCGGTACCCGGGTCCAAGACTTCCACCCGGGCGATCCTGATGGCGCTCGGCTCCTCCGTTCTTCCCTCTTGATCAACTACTCACTAACGGAAACTGCGAACTGCTGGTGGCCTCGAACAGCGCCACTCTTCGGCAGCCAGCCCCGTCGCCCGTCCTGCGTCTGCTCTGGCTTGGAACCCCACTGCCGAACCTCCCGGTGCGCGCGCCCGCAGCCGACGCCTTCACCGAGGTACTGCTCCCTGACTTCACTGCTGGGCACTGCGAACCTTCACTTACCAGTACTGCCACTGCGGTACTGCTCATGGCGACCCCTGATCACTGCGGGCCACCCGGTCCGGTCGTCAGTCCCGTCGCCGTCCTGCAACCGCTCTGGCTTCGGAACTCCACCACCGCACCGTCCTGCGAACTGCAACTGCGTACTGCTGCCCGGCAGTTCATGTCTGCCGGGCCTCTCTTGATCTCGGCTACGACAGAAACTTTAACCACACCGCCGACCAATGTCTACTCCAGCGGGTATAGATTTCCGTGCGCTGACAGATGAGGTACTCCGTCTCGGCCAGTCTGCCTCGACCGGTCCCCATGGAGTGGTTCAAGCAGCTGCGAGGCTCTGTCCGGCGCTCACAGTGACCCACCACCGCATGGCAGTCGGGCTGGGCGTGACGTCGCCGCCTGCGCCGCGGCTACCGTCGGCGGCACCGGCCAACACTGCGTCTCGTGAGAACACCATCGACCGGCACGGACGTTTCCAGCCGTGACGCCCCAGCTGGTGGCGAACCGGCACGGCCCCTGACTCGAGCAGCCCGCGGGCTGCGGAGACACGGGCTCACGGCAGCAGGTGCCGTCATGCGTCGACTTTGGTCCTCCGTCCCCTTCAGGCAAGCACTGGGGCTCTGCGGGGTTGGCAGGTGGAGGGGTGGGGCACAGGGGTTGGGTAGCCAGGGGCAGGGGCATGGACGATTCAGAGACCAGGGTGACCGTGATGATCACGGTGATTGCCGGCGCCGCAGCCGTCCGTTCCACCACAGCCATTGCCGACGCACGCGATACGGCACGGGCCTTCCTCGAAGGTTTGCAGCAGCCGGCCGTGGCTCGTGACGCGGCGGACACTGTGGTCTTGGTCGTGTCCGAGCTCGTCACCAATGCCCTGCGCCACGGTGGGGGCCGCTGCACACTGGAACTGACTGCGCACCCCCGACACCATTGAGGTCGCCGTTCACGATCCCAGCCGGCATGTGCCGCGCATGCGCACCCCTGACCTGAACGGCGGTACCGGGGGGCTTCGGCTGGCCCATGGTCACCAGCCTCGCCCACGCCACGGCGGTCACCCGCCGGGCCTCCGGCGGCAAGACCGTGAGCCCCTTCCTTGCCCGGTAGCGTCACCGCTCAAGCAGCCGGATGGCCGGCGAACATGGTCCGCCTCATGCGCAGCCTGACGAGTTGCTGGTTGACGTTGCCGCCCTGGTGGAGTCCGGCCAGAGCAACCAGATGTCCCTGGCCGTGGCCACCGGTGGCGCTGTCATCACCGGTCGGCTGGCTGCCGAAGCGGTGTGGAGGCAGAGGGTGTCGGATGTGCTGAGGGATTCCGCCCACTTGGGCGAGTTCGCCCGCCGTCTTTGACGCCCCCGTGGAGGAGGACGGGCCGCCCACGCGTCTGCACTTCCGTGTCGCGCGGATCCTGCAGGGCAACGGTGGCGGGAACCCGCTGCACGCGGTGTGGGCCCGACCGGCGTACCGGTCGGGCCCACACTGCTGCTCAGGTGTCGGCTCGTGTCTGTTTACCCGGTCAGACCGTGACGGGGGTACCGAGCATCGCGCAAGCGTGCTGCATCGGGCTGAGAATGCCCAGGGGCGTTGCCTTGGGAACGGCGCGGCAGGTGAAGCCGAGCTGAGCCATGGCCCGCAGGACCTCGGCGGCGCTGAAGTCACGACGGTCCTGGCGCGTGATGACCTGGCCGACCTGCTTGACGGGATAGTGGCGGCGGCCGATGATCACCGATTCGCCGGTGACCGGTTCGGGCTTGATGCCCTTCATCGATTCCAGCACGCCGCCCTTGGTGAGCTCGAAGGGGAAGCGGGCGATGACGCAGCGCATGTGGCCTCACAGAGAGAAGGGAAGAACAGTCCGACCAGGGGCCAGGTGTTTCAGCGGGAGAGGGCGAGGATGCCCAGGGCGCTGCCTTGCTCGTCGACCACCGGCAGGACACCGAGCCGACGGGCGCGCAACGCGCGCTCGGCTTCGGCCATCGTGGTCACGGGTGAGGCGAACGAACCGTGGTCGCCGAGGATGTCGCGCAGGCGGACACGGTCCGTGTAGTCGGAGCTGTCACGGACGGCGGCGAGTTCGGTCCAGGTGACCAGGCCGGTGCACTGGCCGTCCTGGTCGCAGACGACCAGCCGGCCCGTGCGTGCGGCGGCCATGACGGCCAGCGCCACCTCGACGCTCATGTCGTCACAGACCTGGGGTCCGGCCGGGTCCATGACCTCAGCCACCGTCCTGTGCACGGGGTCGGCGTCCGCCGGGCGGGGCTGCATCTGAACCAGCGTCAAAGCGTGCCTCCTGCAGAGATGGGCCGGCCTCCTGATCACGAAAGTTCTAGGCCACCGCGCCAAAGCCGGACTGGCGTACGGGAGCACGCCTGGTCGCCGAGGCGGGGCGGCGGCGGCCTCGGGAGGCGGCGCTGCGCTTAGGGCGTTCGACTACCGGTGCGGTGATGACGACCGGGATGCCGGACGGGACCTGGGCGCCGGTGATCCGGTTCAGGGCCTCGTCGCCCGAGCGGACCTGGGTGGTCTGCGGCCGGATTCCGGCGTCCGACATCAGACGGACCATGCCACGGCGCTGGTTCGGCGTGACCAGGGTGACAACGCTGCCGGACTCGCCGGCGCGGGCGGTACGGCCGCCGCGGTGGAGGTAGTCCTTGTGGTCGGTCGGCGGGTCGACGTTGACGACGAGGTCGAGGTTGTCGACGTGGATGCCGCGCGCCGCGACGTTGGTCGCCACCAATACGGTGACGTGCCCCGTCTTGAACTGCGCCAGCGTGCGGGTGCGCTGGGGCTGCGACTTGCCGCCGTGCAGCGCGGCGGCCCGCACCCCGCTGTTGAGCAGGTCCTGGGTCAGCCGGTCGACGGCGTGCTTGGTGTCCAGGAACATGATCACGCGGCCGTCGCGTGCGGCGATCTGGGTCGTGGCGGCGTGCTTGTCGGCGCCGTGGACGTGCAGGACGTGGTGCTCCATCGTCGTGACCGTACCGGCCGACGGGTCGACCGAATGCACGACGGGGTCGGTCAGGTAGCGGCGTACCAGCAGGTCGACGTTGCGGTCCAGGGTGGCGGAGAACAGCATGCGCTGCCCCTCCGGGCGCACCTGGTCGAGCAGCGCGGTGACCTGGGGCATGAAGCCCATGTCGGCCATTTGGTCGGCCTCGTCCAGCACGGTGATGCCCACGTGGTTCAGCCGGCAGTCGCCGCGGTCGATGAGGTCCTTGAGCCGGCCCGGGGTCGCGACGACGACCTCGGCTCCGCCGCGCAGCGCGCTGGCCTGCCTGCCGATCGACATGCCGCCCACCACCGTGGCCAGCCGCAGCCGCACGGAGCGGGCGTACGGGGTCAGCGCGTCGGTCACCTGCTGTGCCAGCTCACGCGTGGGTACGAGGATCAGCCCCAGCGGCTGGCGGGGCTCGGCACGCTGTCCGGCGGTGCGGGCGAGCAGGGCGAGGCCGAAGGCCAGGGTCTTGCCGGAGCCTGTGCGCCCGCGGCCGAGCACGTCACGGCCCGCCAAGGAGTTCGGCAGCGTCGCTCCCTGGATCGGGAACGGCACGGTCACCCCCTGCCTGCCGAGTTCGGCCAGCAGCTGCTCGGGCATGTCGAGATCGGCGAAGCCCTCGACGGCGGGCAGCGCGGGGGTGATCGTCCTGGGCAGCGCGAACTCGCCCTGCACGGCGGCGGGCCGACGGCCGTAACCGCCGGAGCGGACGGGGGCGCCGGTACGACGCGGTGCTTGAGAGCCGTAGCCGCCGCCCCTTCCGGCGTCGGCACGACCGTCACGGGTGCGGACGGGGCGGTCGTTCGTGTACGTGCGGTTCATGCGGAACCTTCCTCGATGTGGCACATATCAAGGAATTCCCGCCGCGATGAACGGCACGGAGAATTACAAGTATGGACCGATGGTAAAAGAAAACAATTCTGGCCGGCGCAAACATCCGTGGGCGCAGGTGCTGAAATGGGTGACGCGATGGGGACCTTGCGATCCGGGCGTGTGGCTGCGGTGCAGCGCTTCAGGATGTGTCTGCGTCCTGAGCGAGGAACCGCTTGTGGTGATACTGCGGATCCCTCCGGGGCGTCCCGCGGGTGAAAGCCGCTGCGGGATACGCGTGCAACTGGGGCCCGCACCCCGAAGGATGCGGGCCCCAGCTAAGGATCGCGCGTGAGCGTCAGGCCGGAACGATGTTCTCGGCCGTCGGGCCCTTCTGGCCCTGCGCGATGTCGAAGTTCACCTTCTGGCCCTCGAGCAGCTCACGGAAGCCCTGCGCGGCAATGTTCGAGTAGTGGGCGAACACATCGGCGCCGCCACCGTCCTGCTCGATGAAGCCGAAGCCCTTTTCCGCGTTGAACCACTTCACGGTACCAGCAGCCATGTCATATCTCCTTTGGGGCAGTGCATCGGCGTCCGCACCGTGCGGGCGCCGTGTCGCCGCAATGATTACCCCACCCGAAAATGACCGGAAATACAAAAGTGCTCCCGCAACAGAAGCCTGGCGGGGGCACTTGAAGTTTTGGGAACCACAACTGCAACTGAGATAGACAGTAGCACGCCGGAGCCGCCCGTGTGCGTTGGATAATTCCACTCCGCTCTTCGCGGCAAAAACTCCCGCTGCACAACCCCCCAAAAACTGATGCCTCGGGAACAGATATTGATTCACCCGGAGTTCAATGCCTCAGTAAGGGTGGCCAACCGGCACGCTGCGCGACGGAGTGTGAGTGAGGCGCCTGGTCATGAGGGTGATGGCGGCCCGGGTGATCAGGCTCTCGGAGTGCTGGATGAGCCGTTCGCACTCCCGCGCATGCCGACGGGACGTCTTCGAGTACTACTCCGACAGAGTGGCCAGGCAGGCCGACGATGCGACGTGTGCTGATGACCGTCGGCTGAAGCGCCCGCACGCATCACATAAGACAACCGGGCCGATAGGTCAGGCCACTTCTTCCAACAGCTGTTCGGTCCAGATGGTTTTGCCCGCAACGGTGTACTGGCTGCCCCAGCGATGGGTCAGCTGCGCCACCAGGAACAGACCGCGGCCGCCTTCGTCCGCCCACCGGGCCCGTCGCAGATGCGGCTGCGTCAGGCTGGGATCGGAGACCTCGCAGATCAGACGTTGATCCCGAATCAGTCGCAGGCCCAGCTCATCGTCTGCACCAATCACGCCCGAACAAACGTCTTCTCCGAACCCGGCCGTGCCAGCTCCTGACACCATCTCCCGCCGTCGGCGCGGCGGCGACGTCAGGCGGCGAACGGTGGCCGGCGTGGGCGCGGCCGTGGTCGGCGTGGCCACCCTGCTCAGCCTCGCCGGAGCAAGCCGACGGGGTCCTCACGTGTCACGAGCAATCACGCAGGGTGTTCGACGGTGTCTCACTCACGCCCCAGACCCTCTCACGTATCACGGACGCCCCTATAACGAGGGGGCGCTGGACGCCGTCCTGACCAGGTTGAAGACCTCTCGGTCGACATATCGCTCGAGGCATCGAATGATCTCACATCGGGTCTTGCCCTCCTGGATGCGGCGTTCGCAGTGCGCCTGGGTGCGGGGATCGAAGCGCAGCCGGGTGAACACGATGCGGTGCAGGGCGGCGTTGGCCTGCCGGTCGCCGCCATGGTTGAGGCGACGCGAGGTCCGGCGGCCCGAGGAGTACTCGATGGGACTGACTCCGCACAGGGCAGCGAAGGCTGCCTCGGTGTTCAGCCGCTCGGGGCTGTCTCCCATGGTGATCAGGAGAGTGACGGCGCTGTCCGGGCCGATGCCCACCGGTATGAGCAGCTGCGGGGCGTGGCGTTCGACGAGCCGGGCTCAGGCGCTGCTTCAGCTCATCGATCTGCCCGGTGAGCTGCTCGATGCGCTGGGCCAACAGCTCAGGGTGATGCGGGTGGCCCGGGCCACGGCGTCCTCATCGCCCTCGCTGTCTTCGCCGTCGAGCGGGCTGAGACGCGCGCAGGTGCGGAACAGATCGCGGTTGCCCACACTGGACAGCTGCTCCCGCAGGGCTGGGTCGGCGATGACCAGGGCGGCCTTGAGCTGGTTGTTTGCCTGGGTACGGGCCTTGACCGCGGAGTCCTCGGCGAGTTTGAACATCCGGGCGCTCTGCACCGGACCGTCGCCGGTTTTGGCCCTGGCCCGGTCGCGGCCATTGCCCCCCGCAGCAGCCTGCGCATCGAGCGGGTCCGACTTCCCGAGCAGACGGCGAGCGGTGCGGTCGGGCCGGTTCACCTCATACACCTGGACCTGCTGAGCCAGCAGGTAACGGGACAGGCCCGCTCCGAAGGTGCCGGCGCCCTCCACACCGGCAGCGGGCCGGCGGTGAACATCATCGAGTGCTGAAGGGGACGGAGCCTGGCCCCGGGCCCGCCTTTGACGCCGATCCTCACGACGGGCGACGCACCCGGGTGCTCCCGGGGTTCCGCCACCTCGACCCATCCGATTTGTCGGATTCTCCCGTGACGCGCACGCTGGACTGTGAGTGACACCACTGGCACGAATTGGGCAGGAATGGCCACTTATGATCAGCCTCATGGTTACTACGGGTGGTCACCGGGTGCTGCGACAGCCACCATCAGCCTGGAGGGCGTGCTCACAGGGTGGAGCGAGGGCGCTCGGCGGCTGCTGGGCCACCGTGCCGGGGAGGTCGTCGGACGCGCGGCGGCCGGACTCCTCGCCGGTCCGGAGCCCCCCGACGCGGCCGGGCTCTCCCTGACGGGCTCCCAGGAATGGAGCGGCACGGCGGTACTGCGGCACCGGGACGGCCACCTCGTCGAGCTGACCCTGCACGCCCATCCGTCGCTGGGCGGCGACGGCGCCCCCCAGGGTTTCGTAGTGACCGCCACCACGGGTCGCGAGTCGGAGCACGATCTGAGGATGGTGGAGTGGGCGTTCGCCCAGTCGTCGATCCCGCTGTCCACGTATGCCACCGCCTCGGGCTCATGGCAGCTGAACGCGGCCGCGGAGGGCGGTGAGCAGGAGGTCCCGACGGCCGCGGGCGAGGAGACGCGGGCGACCGGCGGCAGGCAGGTGGCCGAGGACGATCCGTCGCCGGATTCCGCTCCCCTGGGCGACGCCTGCGCCGACAAGGGGTTCCTGGAGTGCGTCCGCCTGGTCGCCGAGGAAGCCCGGTCGATGCGCTATGAGCGCTTCGGCCGGGCTCAGCCCTCGGCTCGCCAGCGTGCCTGGATCATCGAGCTGTGGCCGGTCCGCGATCCCGCCACCGGTGAGGTGGTCGGCGTCGGCACCGCGACGTTCGACAGCAGTGAGCAGCGCTCCGCCCGCCAGCGGCTGGCCCTGCTGAAGGAGGCCGGCACCCGGATCGGTACGACCCTGAACGTCACAAGGACCGCCGAGGAGCTCGCCGATCTGGTCGTTCCGCGGCTCGCCGACTTCGTCAGCGTGGACCTGCTGGACTCCGTGCTGCTCGGAGAGGAACCGGTCCCCGGACCCGTCGACGCGGCCGTGGTGCTCCGCCGGGTCGCGCACCAGTCCGTCACCGCCGGCGGCGACACGCCCGAAGCCGCAGTCGACCTCGGAGAGGTCGACACCTATCCCCCGTACTCACCCCCTGCCCGTTCCCTGAGCAGCGGGCAATCCGTACTCAGCGGCATCGACGACCCCGACTTCGTCCGGTGGGTCACCGAGCACCGGATGAGGAGCACCCGGGTCCGGGAGTTCGGGCTCCACTCGCTCATGGCCACCCCGCTGCGGGCCAGGGGCATCACCCTCGGGGTGGCGGTCTTCGTGCGCGGAGAGGGCTCCGAGCCCTTCCAGCAGGACGATCTGCTGCTCGCCGAAGAACTCGCCGGCCGGGCGGCCGTGGGCGTGGACAACGCGCGCCGTTACACCCGAGAGCGCACCAACGCGCTCACCCTCCAGCGCAGTCTGCTGCCCCGTGATCTCCCCAGGCAGGCGGCCGTCGAGGTGGCGTACCGATATCTGCCGGCCGGTACGGGCGTGGGAGTGGGCGGCGACTGGTTCGACGTCATCCCCCTGTCGGGCACCCGGGTGGCCCTGGTCGTCGGCGACGTGGTCGGGCACGGCATCCACGCCTCCGCCACCATGGGGCAGCTGCGCACCGCGGTGCGCACCCTCGCCGACGTGGATCTGCCGCCCGATGAGCTCCTCACCCACCTCGACGACCTGGTCATCCACCTCACGTCGGACGACTCCGGCGTCGAGACCGGCCTGCGGGACACCACCGGTGAGATCGGGGCGACCTGCCTCTACGCCGTCTACGACCCGGTCTCCCGCGTCTGCACCCTCGCCAGTGCCGGCCACCTGCCGCCCGCCGTCCTGCTCCCCGACGGCGCGGTCAGCGTGGTCCAGCTGACCCCCGGCCCGCTGCTGGGAGTCGGCGGTCTGCCCTTCGAGTCCACCGAGCTGGAGCTGCCCGAGGGCAGTCTGCTGGCCTTCTACACGGACGGCCTGATCGAGGCACGCGATCGAGACGTCAGCCTCGGCCTGGATCGGCTGTGCGACGCCCTGGCCCACCCTGTTCCCTCGCTGGAGGTCACCTGCGACGCCATCCTCAAGGCCCTGTTGCCCGACAGCCCACCCGACGACGTGGCCCTCCTCCTGGCGCGCACCCGAGCCCTGCACGCCGACCAGGTCGCCGCCTGGGCCCTGCCCGCCGATCCGGCGATCGTGGCCGACGCCCGGGCCCAGACCAGCCGTCAGCTCGCGGCCTGGGGGCTGCAGGACGCGGCGTTCGTCACCGAGCTGGTGGTGAGCGAGCTCGTCACCAACGCCATCCGCTACGGGGACGTACCGATCGGACTGCGGCTGATCCGGGACCGGACTCTGATCTGCGAGGTGTCCGACGCCAGCAGCACCGCCCCGCACCTGCGCCGTGCCCGCACCTACGACGAGGGCGGGCGGGGGTTGCACATGGTCGCCCAGCTCACCCAGAGCTGGGGCACCCGCCAGACGACCACGGGCAAGACCATCTGGGCCGAACAACCCCTCCCGGCCAGCTGACCATGGCAGAGCACCCGGGCGTTCCGACGCCGCAGCGGCCCGCGGACACCGGAGGCCGGACCCACACGCTGGGGTTGCTCTACCCGCCGGCCGACCGGAATCGCGTTTACACGACGATGCAACTCGCCTTCATCGGCGGGGTGGCCGAGGCCGCCGCCGGCTACGGCTACGACCTGTTGCTCTCCCCGGCGGACACGGACGACGACCCTTCGTTCCGGCGGATGGTGGGTGAGGGGCGGGAAGAGGGGGAGCGGCCGTGTGCGGGCGTGCCACGCGTCGACGGCGTGATCGTCATGGAGGTCCGCCGGGAGGACGACCGGGTCGGCCATCTGGCCGAGGCGGGCTTCCCGTTCGTCGCCATCGGCCGCAATCCCCGGGCTGACGCGGCCGGCTGGGTCGATCTGGACTTCGCGGGTCTGGCGAGTGCCTGCGTCCAGCACCTCGCCGACCTGGGCCACCGCAGGATCGCCTTCGTCAACCGGTCGGAGCGGCTCTTCGACAGCGGGTACGGGTTCGCGCGGCTCGGCGACGAGGGCTACACCGAGGCGATGACGAAACTGGGGCTCACCCCCCGTGCGTACCTCTGCGACGACGACATCGTCTCGGGGCAGGAGGTCGTGGAGCGGATCCTGCGGGACGATCCGGCGACCACCTCCCTGGTCACCCAGAACGAGGCGGCCCTGGAGGGCCTCTACCGCGGGCTGACCCGGCACGGCCGCAGCGTGCCGCGCGACTTCTCCGTCGTCGGTGTGGCGGCCAGCCCCTGGGCCGAGCAGGTGAGCCCGCCTCTGACCGCCGCCGACATACCCGCCAAGGAAATGAGCCGGGTGGCCGTCGACCTGATGGTGGAGCGGCTGCGCTCACCCGGCTCGGATCCCCGGCGCGTCCTGATGAAACCCCTGATCACCCTGCGCGCCAGCACAGGCCGCTGCCGACCGGTGCCCGGTTCGGAACCCGAGCCGGAGTTTCCTGATTTTGACCTGGATTTCTGATACGTCACTTCCTGGACCCCGATCACGATCCTCTGGGAGCAGCCCATGTCCTACACGGTCGACCGCCGCGGCCTCCTGCGTACCGCGGGCGCGGGAGCGGCTGCCCTCGGTCTTGGCGGGGCGCTGGCCTCCTGCGGCTCCGACGAGTCGAAAACGGTCACCCTCACCTGGTGGGACTACTTCACCCTGGACAACTTCCAGCCCGGGATGAACCGTCTCATCAGGGACGTCGAGGCCGGCGTCCCGAACGTCCGGATCCAGCGGCGGACCTTCCCGTTCGCGGAGCTCGACCGGCAGATCACCCTGGGCGCGATCTCCGGCGAGCGGCCCGACATCGCCATCGTGGACAACGTCGCCATGAACACCCTGGGGGGCAGCGATCTGCTGGCCGACCTCACCGGCAGGGTCGAGGCGTGGGGCCAGGCCGACCAGTACTACCAAGGCCCCTGGGACAGCTGCCGGATCGGCGGGAAGGTCCTGGGGATCCCCAACAACAGCAACTGCCTCGCCCTCTACTACAACACCCGGATGCTCGAGTCCGCCGGAGTGGAACCCCCCACCACCTGGGACGAGCTGGCCTCCGCGGCCGAGCGGCTGACCAGCGGGGACCGGTTCGGCCTGGCACTGAGCGCGATCAAGACCGAGGAGGGCGTCTTCCAGTTCCTGCCGTTCCTGTGGCAGGCGGGCGGCGACCTGGACACCTTCGCCACCGACGGTGCGACGGCGCTGTCCTTCCTCCACGACCTGATCGCCAAGGGCTCGCTGTCGGAGAGTTGCGTGGGCTGGACCCAGCAGGACGTCAACACGCGGTTCATGAACCAGCGCGCCGCCCTGCAGATCAACGGGCCCTGGCAGATCCCCACCCTGAAGCAGGCGGACTTCGACTGGGGCGTCGTCGCCCTGCCCCGCGACCAGGAAGCCGCCACCTGCCTGGGCGGGGAGAACTGGGTCCTGATGGCGCAGAGCGAGAACCTGGACAAGGCGTGGGAGGTCCTGGAGTACACCCAGCGCCCGTCGGTGCTGGTGCCGTATCTGGTGTCGTTCGGCAACCTGCCCGCACGCGAAGACCTCGCCGACCGGGGCACCTGGGCGTCCGACCCGGCGCTGCGACTCTTCCTCAGCCAGCTCCCCCTCGCCCGCCCACGGCAGTACGGACGTGGCTACGCTGACGCCTCGCAGGCCATCGCAGAGGCCGAGCAGGCCGTGCTGACCGGTTCCGCGTCCCCGTCAGCGGCGGCGAGGACCGCCGCCGCCAAGATCGACAAAGCACTGTCCGCCCGATGAGGCCACACCGGAGCAGGCCGCCGTCCTCCCGCCGCCGACGCGCGGGCTACCTGTTCTGCCTTCCGGGGATGACCTTCCTCGCCCTCTTCCTGGCCTACCCGCTGTTCTACAACCTCCGGACGTCCGTCCACGACGTGCGGTTGAGCCAACTGCTCGGCGGAAGCTGGCAGTTCAACGGCCTCGACAACTACCGGGCCGTGCTCGATGATCCGGCCTTCTGGCACTCCGTACGTCTCTCGGTGGTTTTCACCCTGGGATCGCTGGTGTTCCAGTTCTCCATCGGCTTCGCCCTGGCCCTGCTCTTCGCCCGCCCGTTCCCGCTGGGCGGCCTCCTGCGCTCCCTCCTCCTCGTGGCGTGGCTGCTACCCCCGGTGGTCAGCGGCACCCTCTTCCGCTGGCTCCTCGACGCGGAGTCCGGCGCCTACAACGCCCTGCTGGAGGCGGTGGGCCTGGGCATCCTCTCCCACGACTGGCTCACCGACCCGTCCACCTCACTCGCCGGAGTCGTCTTCGCCAACATCTGGGTCGGCGTGCCCTTCAACATGCTGCTGCTCCTGGTGGGCCTGCACACCATCGACCCCCAGCTGTACGAGGCCGCGGCCATCGACGGCGCGGGACCCTGGCAGCGCTTTCGCCGGATCACCCTGCCGCTGATGCGGCCGGTCTCCGTCACCGTGCTGCTGCTCGGTCTCATCTACACCTTCAAGGTCTTCGACACCGTCTTCGTGATGACGGGCGGCGGCCCTGTCGACTCCACCCGCGTGCTGTCGCTCTACGTGTACGAGGTTTTTTTCAGGTTCTTCCGGTTCGGGCAGGGGGCGGCCGCCGGCCTGCTGCTGCTCGTCGTACCACTGCTCGCGGGCGTCTTCTACGTACGACGGCTGCGGCGCGAGGAAACGACAGGGGGTGCCGCGTGAAACCGCCCCGCCACCCCTGGTTGCTCACCGCGGTCGCCGTGGTGATCACCGCGGCCTTCCTGCTGCCGGTGTACTGGATGGCCAAGACCAGCCTCACGCCGCCGGACCGGATCCTGGCACCGACCCCGCAGTGGGTCCCCTACCCGGTCACCGGCGAGAACTACTCGACGGCGCTGGGCTACGAGGGCCTGACCCGGGCCCTGTTCAACAGCCTGGTGATCTCCACCGGCGTGGTGGCGCTGACCATGCTCCTCGGTGTCCCGCTCGCCTACGCCCTCGCCCGGGTACGGATGCGGGGCTCGGGCAGCATGGTGCTCGCCCTGCTCGTCGCCCAGCTGCCGCCCGCGATCGTGCTGGCCGCACCGCTGTTCATCCTCGAACGCCGGGCCGGTCTCGACGACACGTACGTGGGCCTGATCGCCGCCGACACCACGCTCACCCTCCCCTTCGCGGTGATCGTGCTGCGCCCGGTGCTGCGCGCGGTCTCCACCGAACTGGAGGAGGCCGCACTGGTCGACGGCTGCGGGCTGCCCGGCGTAGTGCTGCGCGTCGTCCTGCCGCTCACGGTGCCGGGACTGGTCGCGACGGCCGGGCTGTCCTTCCTGCTCGGCTGGGGCGAGTTCCTCTTCGGGCTCACGCTCGCCGAGGAGCCCGGCGTCCAGCCCGTCACCGTCCTGCTCAACGCCTTCGTCGGCCGGCACGGCACCGCGTGGGGAGCCCTGATGGCGACCGCCACCCTCATCAGCATTCCGGTGGTCTGCGTCTTCGCGCTCTTCCAGCGCTTCATCGTCGGCGGCCTCACCGTCGGCAGCGTCAGGGGCTGACGATGCGCGCGCCCACCCACACCCGACTTCACGACCGGGAAAGCCATGTCCTCACTGCATCCCCGTGACCACACGGCGTACGTCGCCCCGCCGCCGCCCCTGGTCCCCGCCGGGCCGGGCGCACTCGACCCGGTCGTCAGCGCCTCCGTCGCCCGCGCAGGCGCCGGTGGCGCGACCCTGGACGTACGCACCGCCGCCCAACGCACCGGCACGCTCCGGCTGCGGCCCGCGACGGGCACGGCCGTACGCGTCACCCTGCGCATGGACGACGTCCCGACCGCGCCGCGGGCATCCCTCGTCACCGCGCCACACGACGGCAGATGCACCATCGAACAGCCCCCGAACGGGGTGACCCTGCGGCTCGGGGCCCTGAGCGTGCAGGTGCGCCTGTCCCCGTTCTCGATGGAACTGACCGACCGCCACGGCCGGTCGCTGCGCCAGGTCACCGACGTACGAGACCCCAACGGCCGCCTGACCGTTCTCCCGCTCGGTGTCACCGAACTCACGGACGGCAGCCTCGCCCACCACGACAGCTGGACGGCCGAACCCGACGAGCACTTCTACGGCCTCGGTGAACGCTTCACGGGCCCGGACCTGCGCGGCCAGCGGGTCGAGTGCTGGGGCCAGGACGCCCTCGGCTCCACCGGCACCCGCTCCTACAAAGCGGTCCCGTTCCTGCTCTCCAGCCGTGGCTATGCCGTCCTGGTCGACACCACGACCGCGGCGACCTTCGACCTCGCGCACAGCAACACCGGCGCCTGGTCCATGACCGTCCCCGACGAGGTGCTCGACTACTGCCTGATCAGCGGCACCCCCGCCGAATGCCTGGCCGCCTACCGCGACCTGACCGCCCCCGCCCTGCTGCCCCCCAGATGGGCCTTCGGACCCTGGATCTCCGGCGGCTTCCGCCAGGACAGCGCGGCCGACGTCCGTGCGCGCGCCCGCCGGATCCGCGAACACCGCTTCCCCTGCGACGTCCTGCACATCGACACGTACTGGCAGCCGCACGGCTCCTGGTCCGACATGAGCTGGGACACCGGGGCGTTCCCCGATCCCCGGGGGCTGGTGGAGGCACTGGCCGGGCAGGGCTTCCACGTCTCACTCTGGATGAACCCGCACATCGGCGTGGACAGTGCCCACTACGCGGAGGCGAACCGCAACGGCTGGTTCCTGCGCACCGCCTCCGGCTCCACGTGTGTCGGGCAGGTCTGGGGCGGGGCGCATCCGGACACGGCCCTGCTGGACCTCACCCATCCCGGTGCGCTCGCCTGGTTCCGGGACCGCATCCGCCAGGCCATGGCCAGCGGGGCGTGCGTCCTCAAGACCGACTTCGGCGAGGCGGTCCCCGCCGACGCCGTCGCCCACAACGGCATGACCGGCGACCGCCTGCACAACCTCTACCCCCTCCTCTACAACGACCTGGTCGCCGAGGTCACCCGAGAGGCCACCGCGGACCACGGCCTGACCTGGGGCCGCTCCACCTGGACCGGCGGCCAGCGCCACGGCGCCAAGTGGACCGGCGACCCCAACGCCGACTGGCCGGACCTCGCCGCCACCCTCCGCGCCGGCCTCTCCCTCTCCCTCTCCGGCCACCCCTTCTGGAGCCACGACATCGGCGGCTTCCACGGCACACCGGACGCCGAACTCTTCGTACGCTGGGCCCAGTTCGGTCTGCTGTCACCGCTCAGCCGCTTCCACGGCATGACCTCCCGACTGCCCTGGGACTTCGGCGAGGAGGCGTACGCGGCAGTGCTGCACGCGGCCCGCCTGCGGATGAGTCTGCTGCCCCACCTCCACGCGGCCGCGGTGGAGTCCGTACGCACCGGCGAGCCGCTGGCCCGCCCCATGGCCCTGGACCATCCGGACCGCCCCGACGCCCATGCCGCCGACCTCCAGTACCTGCTGGGCCCCGACCTGCTGGTCGCCCCGCTGTACGCGCCGGGCGGACGACGGCAGGTCTGGTTCCCGCCCGGTGAGTGGCTGCCGTACGCGGGAGGAGAACAGCCCGGAAAGCCGACCGGAGAGCAGCACGCGGGGCGGGGAGGCGAACCGGGCGCGAGAAAGAGCGGCGAGCCGGGCACCACACCGGCCGGCGAACCGGTCACCGGTCCGGCCTGGCATCGGGTGGAGCTCCCGCTCGCGACCGCCCCGCTCTGGCTACGGGCCCAAAGCCTGTTGCTGACCACCGCTCCGGCCGACCGCGCGGGCAGCGCCCCGTTCCCGGAGGTGACCGCCGTCTGGGCCCGCCCCCAGGCCGAGCCCTCCCGTACGGCCCGGGCTGTCCTGTGCGACGAGGACGGCCACCGGACCGTCATCACCGCCCGCCTGTCCGGCGACGACCGCCTGACCCTCCGCACGGAGGGCCCCGGCCGCCCGCGGCTGCGCGTCGCCCTCCCGGGCTTTCCCCACGGGGCCCTGACGGCCGAGGTGGACGGCGTACCGACCGAGGTGGGCCTGTGGCCCGGAGGCGAATGGTGACACCGGATGCGATCGAGGGCTCTTCAGACCCGCATACGGAAGACCCGCATACGCGACGGAGGCGAGCGAGTGTCGACGGCCACGGCGTGACGGCCGGCCAACCCCCTTCCAGTGTGCCCTTCGAGCACAGGGGGTGGGCACAGCGGCAAGACGCAGTGCCGGTGTCGTGGCGGCGGTGCGGCGGTTCTTCCGGGAGGGACTGATGAGCCGGGGCCGGCCGGGACTCGTCGACGGTTCCGGCGGACCGGGAGACGTCCCTGAAAGCACGGGCGGGCACGTGTACCTCGGCGGTGACGCGTGCGCCCGCTTCCGCCTGAACCGCGGCGAAGCCGGCGAGCAGGCGCACCGGCCTGTCGGAGCCGTCCTGCGGCGGCTCCAGGTAGACCTGGACGACCTCGCGGCCGGCCCTCGGGCCGGTGTTGGTCAGTGCCACGGTCAGATTGAGCCCGTCTCCGCCCGCGGGGCTGGGCAGAGTGGCGGAGACGGGAGACGGGGAGAGGGTCACGGACTCGTACGTCCACCGGGTCCAGCCCAGACCGTGGCCGAACGGGAAGGCCGGGACGAGCCCCGCCCGGTCCCAGGCCCGGTGACCGACGTGGACGCCCTCGCTGTAGTCCACGATGCCGTCGCGAGGGCGGGCGTCGGGGACGGATACGTCCTCGGTACGGGCGGGCAGGGTCCACGGCAGGCGGCCCGACGGCTCGGTACGGCCGAGCAGGACGTCGGCCAGTGCGTGGCCGGCTTCCTGGCCCGGCAGCCACGCCCACAGCAGTACGGGCGCCTCGTCGGCCCAGGGCAGCAGCACCGGCGCGCCGGCGTTGACGACCACGATCGTGCGCGGGTTGGCGGCGATCACCTTGCGGACCAGGTCGTTCTGGTGACCGGGCAGGTCAAGAGCGGTGCGGTCCCAGCCCTCGGACTCGACCTCCTCGTTGGTGCCCACCACGACGACGGCCACATCGGCCGCCTGGGCCGCGGCGACGGCCTCGGCGATTTCCTCGTACGGCGTCGCCCCGGGCGGAGCGTGCCGCAGTTGGGCGGTGACGAAGCGGCCGTAGCCACCCGCGTCCACGACGGTGAGGTCCAGGGCGAGCGCGAGCCTGCGGCCTTCCGGTCCCACCTCGACGTCGATCCCCCGCAGGGGCGGGTGGTTGGCTGGACTCCAGCACCAGCTCCACGCCTCGGCCGTCGTCTCCGGCCAGGACCTCCTCGCCGTCCACGTTCACGCTGAAGCGCCCTGAGCAGCCGAACTCCAGACGGTGCGTCCCCGGTTCGGTGAGGGTCAGCGAACACCACCCGGTGAACGAGATCCGTCTTTCCCTGGTAGGAGACGGTGCCCTGGCGAGACGGCCCCATATCCGCATAGCCGCCGACGCGGGCGAAGGTGCCCAGGGTGTTGTTGAATGAGGTGTGCGGTCAGGAATCCGAGGACCCTGTCGCACGGGTTCTGGCCGGGCCCCGGCGCCGTGCCGGGGTTGGCGAGCGAGCTGAGAGAGTCGCATGGACGCCACACCCTCACCCTCGTCTTCGTCGCCGTTCGACATGGTCAGCAGCGCCTTGGGGCAGTACATCCCGCGAGGCGGAGCGGCGGAGGCCGCCGGTTCTGCCGTCTCGCAGGGCGACCGCGCCGCCCGCCAGCGCGTACCCGCCAACCCGACGCCCGGCCGTCAGGAGCAGATTCTCGGCGCGGTCAACCTGGACCGGGATCTGAGGATCAGCCGCTGCAATCTGGACGCCCCCGTCTTCGCGGGGCTGGACGCCGTGACCGGGAGCTCTTTCGTCGATCTTCTGCCTCCCGGTGACGTACCGACGGTCACACGGCGGCTGCGGCAGGTCCTCGAGACCGGTGAGCCGCACGTCGCCCGGGTCCAGCGCCTTCGGCGCGGTGACGGGTCGGAACTGGTGGTCTCGATGAGCATCCTGGCCGCCGCGGCGCCTCAGGAGGGCCTGACCGTCACCCTGATCGCCATGGCCAGGAGGCTGCACCTGTACGCCGCCGAGACCGCGATCGGCACCTCGCTGGACATCGGCGAGACCGCGCAGTCGCTGGCGGAGTCTCTGCTGGCCTGGGGGGACGTGGCCGCCATCGACCTCGACTTCGCCGTGTGGACGGGCGAGGGGGTCACCGGGCGGCAGCACGGGCGCGTCCGGCTGCGGCGGGCGGCCCTGGTGCCGGACCGGGTGTGGCCGGACGGTTATGTGAATCCGGGCGATGATCTCCCCGGCGATGCGAGTCGCCTGCTGTCGCTGGCGATACGGCGTGACGATGCGGCTCAGGCCATCGTCATACCCGACCGGGAGGCGATCGAGCGGGTACTCGGCAGTCCGCGGCTGGTACGCGCCCTGGTGCCCGGCGACCGGGCGGTTGCTGTGGCGTGCATACCGCTGGTCCTGGACGGCACGCCGCCCGTCGTTCTGGGGGTGGCGGAGGTCTGGCGGAGGGCGGACCGCCCCTTCGGCGACAGCGAGCTGCTCGACCTCCAGGAACTGGTGGCCAGGACCTCTCATCACGTCGACC
Organism: Streptomyces azureus; assembly: GCF_001270025.1. Lineage (NCBI taxonomy): Bacteria > Bacillati > Actinomycetota > Actinomycetes > Kitasatosporales > Streptomycetaceae > Streptomyces > Streptomyces azureus. Next base: position 25,253 of record NZ_DF968342.1, read on the forward strand.
TGGCCCGTCAGCACCAGCGCGAGCACACGCAGGTACTGGCGTTGCAGCGTCGGCTGCTGCCACGGACCGGCGGCGACACCATCGAGACTGCCAGCGTCTACCAGCCCGCCACCCCCGACAGCGCGGGCGTCGGCGGTGACTGGGTGAACAGCTTTCCGCTGCCGGACGGCCGTACCGCGCTGGTGGTCGGTGACGTCGTCGGGCACGGCCTGGGAGCCGCCGCGACCATGGGACAGCTGAGCATGGAGGCCCGCGCGCTGCTGTCCGCCGGGCTGGCGCCCGACGAGGTGCTGGAACACCTGGACGAGACCGTGACACTGCTGGACGACGCGGATTCCGGGCTGGCGGCCGGTTACAGCGCCCTCGGGTCGACCTGCTGCATCGCCGTATACGACCCGGTCAGCCACCGCGTGGCGCTGTCCAGCGCCGGCCACCTCCCCCCGGTCCTGGTGCCCCCGGGCGGGCCCGCCGGCCCGCTCGCAGTCCACCCCCACCCCGGCCTGGGCACCGAGTTCGCCCTTCGGGAACCGTTCGACGTGCAGGCGTTCGCCGCGCCCCCGGGCTCGCTGCTCGCCCTCTACACCGACGGCCTGGTGGAGGATCCCGCCATATCGATCGACGAGGGCATCGGCAGGCTGGCGGACGCCGTGTCCGCGGTGCACCCCTGGGACGCCCTGCCGCAGGCCGCGCGGGGCCTGGTCTCCGCGCTGGCGCCTGTGCGCCGACGCGACGACGTGACCCTGCTGCTCGCGCGCGTGATCGGCTACCGCAAGGGGGACACGGCGACCTGGCGTCTGCCCGCCCGCGACGACGCGGCCGCCCGGGCCCGCATGCTGGTCTCCGGACTGCTGAGGCAATGGCACACCAGAGCCGACACCCGGGACAGGGTGGTGCTGGTGGTCGACGAACTGGTCGCCAACGCGGTCCGCTTCGCCGGCGGCCCCCTCACGGTACGGCTGATCAGGGCCGGCCACGGGCTGCTGTGCGAGGTGGGCGACACCGGCAACGGCAGGCCGCGGCTGGGCCGCAACGAGCCCCTCGACGACGGTGGTCGTGGCTTGCACGTCGTGCACAGACTCACCACCCGGTGGGGGGTGCGGTGGACGGACACCGGCAAAGTGGTCTGGGCGGCATTCGGGACGTGACGCGGCCGCGGACGGGTCGGGGGCGGCGTGCGCTCGTCAGGCGGCGCCACCGGCCGTACGGACGGCACGACCGGTGGTACGGACGGCACGCCTGGTCTCCGGACGGCACAGCGGGTGGTACGGACAGCACAGCCCGGTCTCCGGACGGCACAGCCGGTGGTACGGACAGCACAGCCCGGTCTCCGGACGGCACAGCCGGTGGTACGGGCGGCCGGGCGGCCTAACCGGCGGTGCGGGCGGCCCGTCCCCTGGTACGGGCGGCGCCTCCGCTGGTACGGGCGGCCCGTCCCCCGGTACGGACGGCGCGAGCTCGCACTACAGCCACTCCCCCTGCAGGGCAGTGGCCGTGAGGCCCGGGGCCGCCGCGTACAGGACGGCACGATCACCCGGTTTCTGCCCGGCGTCGTGCGCCCTCCGCAGGATGTCGAACACGGCGGCGCCTCCGCGGTTGCCGCTGGTGTAGCTGTCCCGGCTGTAGTCCAGCAGCCCCGACGGCCACCCGTCGGGCATCGTCTGCTCCATGTACTCCAGCACCCGGGTCCCGCCGGGGTGCGCGAGCAGAACGTCGGGGTGCCAGGAGTCGGGGTCGTCCTGGTAGCGGAGGTGCAGCCACTCCCACATCGCGGTGACCGTCTCCTGTACGGCGCGCGGCCCGCGCCGGTCCATCACGAAGTGGGTGCCGTCCGCCCGTGTCTCCAGGCGGTGCAGGTCCTGGGTGCCGGGCAGCGTGTGGTGCCAGGCGGCGTCCAGCCGCAGCACCGACTCGGGCCTCGGGCGGCCCGTGACCACCGCGGCGACCGCGGTGTCCGCGAACAGCAACCGGACGATCAGGGACTCCAGAGTGTCGTCCGCGGGCTGGTAGGTCGTGCTCAGCGCCTCCGCGATCACGACCAGGACCACCCGGTCGGGGTCCGCGGCCACGAGATCCGCCGCCAGCGCCAGGGAGCGGGTCCCGGCGATGCAGGCCCACTGCGTGGCCGGCAGCAGCATCACGTCGTTGCGAAGCGGGAGTTGGTTGGCCAGGGCGATGTCCAGCCCCGGCAGCGCCGGAGTGGTGGAGTGGCTGGTGATCAAGCAGTCGACGCCTGCGGCGTCCAGCCCGGCGATCTGCAGGGCCCCGCGTGCCGCGCGC
>NZ_DF968343.1:0-15780 GCF_001270025.1 Streptomyces azureus
GGGGTACCCCCAGAGCACGCACCGGACGCCGCTCCTTGACGGGCGAACGTTGCCTGCCGGGGCACTAGGTGTGCTGTTCGGAGAGGTTGGTGACGCGGCTGGCTGGGGTGTGTCCGCAAAGTCCCGCCTGCCCTGCGGGCGGACGACGGGACTTTCCACACGCCTTAGAGGGCGAGCGCCGCCCTGTGGACCGCCAGCGCCAGGCGGTCGTTCTCCGGGGCCGCGCCGCCCGGGAAGGCGAAACGGCGGCGCGTGTAGCCGTACGCGAGGCCGCTCCACGGATCCGCGAAGGCCTGTGAGCCGCTCGCGCCGCTGTGCCCGATCGTCCCGGCGCCGAGGAACGGGTGCGCCACGTCAGCCGTGATCTGGAAGCCGAGTCCGAACGACCTGTGGGCACGTGCCACCAGGTCGTAGCCGACCGAGTGGAACTGGCCGAACTCCGCCACCGTGTCCGGCTTCAGCAGCGGCGCCCGCTGGTCCACTTCGCTGATCGCCGCCGCGTACATCCCGGCCAGGCCCCGCGCGGACGCCACCCCGCCCACCGACGCCGGTCCCTTGGCGCGGATCAGCGGCATGTTGGGCAGCGAGGCGAGGTCGGTCGGCTCCGACGCGTTGCGGTTGTAGGCGATCGAGGCGAGCGTGTGCGGACCCGTGGGCGTGGCGTCGAGGAGGGCCTGCTGGTCCGGCGTCGGCGCCATCGGCTGGGTGGTGCGGAAGCGGGGCTCCTGGGGCGCGGGCAGGCCCAGGTGGAAGTCCAGGGCGTACGGGGCGCGGATCCGCTCCTGGTAGACCTCCTGGAGCGTGCGGCCCGTGGCACGGCGCACGACCTCGCCCACCAGCGCCCCGCTGACCATCGCGTGATAGCCGAACGCCGTGCCGGGGCGCCAGAACGGCCGCTGGTCGGCGAGGCGTTCGGCGAGCTGGCGGTCGTCGGCCAGCTCCGCGAGGGTGAAGCCGGAGTCCGTGCCGACCACGCCCGCCCGGTGCGCGAGCAGGTCGCGCAGGGTCAGCGCGCCCTTGCCCTCGGCCCCGAACTCCGGCCAGTAGTACGTCACCTTGCGGTCCAGTTCGAGCGTGCCGTCCTGCACGAGGAGGGCCACGACCAGGTAGGCGGCGCCCTTCGTGGAGGAGAACACGCCGTAGAGGGCGTCCGCGTCGGTCCCCGCCCACAGGTCGACCACCTTGCGGCCGTGGACGTAGGCGCACAGCTGGCCCTCGTAGTCGGCCCGTTCCCCGGCCACGAACGCGGCGAACTCCTCGCGCACCCCCTCGAAGCCGTCGGCTATGGTGCCGTGGATCTCCTGCGTCATCCGCTCTCCTCAACTGAACCGCTGTGTGCCACTGTGAACAATGCCCTTGCCACCTGCGGGAATTCCCCCTTGGGGTGGGCCCGGAAGAGTGGTTCGGTGCCGAACAGGACCGTCCGGCCGCCGCTGACCACCGAGGCCCGTCCCGCTGCCGCCGCGGGGCCGCCGGTGCCGTCCCGGAGCGGGCGCCAGTGCCCGGAGACGAGCGGATTCCCGGTCGCGTACGACTGCTCCACCCGCACGCCGGGGCCGAGGTCGGTGAACCACAGCGGGGCGTAGACGAAGGCGTGCGCGGGAGCGTCGCGCGTGATGCGGCCGGTGTTCTCCGTTCGTACGACGCCGTTCGCGTCCGTGTTGCCCTCGACCGGCTTCACGGCCAGCCGGTCCGCCGCCGCGTTCAGGGCCGCTCCCCTCGCGCCCCGGCCGACCAGGCCGTGGTCGTCGAGGAAGGCGTTCAGGGCCCTGCGGGCGGGGGCGGTCAGGGCGGCGTGGTCCAGGCCGGCGGACACGAACAGCACGTCCGTGCCGGACCAGTCGAAGCCGGAGTTCAGGACGGCCGTCGAGACCGGCGTGACGTCGAAGTTCATCTCCCGCAGGGCGAACAGCTCACCCGGCGTGACGGCGGCGGCGACCCGGAGGCGGTGCAGGGGTGTGCCGCCGGAGAGGCGCGTCGCCGTGAAGGAGACGTCGTGCGTGCGGGCGGCCGCGGCCGCCTGGCGGCGGGCCGAGGCCGGGACGATCGCGCTGCCGCCCGGTCCCTGGCGTACCCGAACACCCTGCTGGAGGAGGGAGTTGAGGGCCGCGATCTCGCGCGGGTCGGTCAGGCGCAGGCGGAGGTTGCCGTCGGCGGCCGTGTGGGCGACGGGGGCCGCCTCGGTGACCTGGCGCAAGGGCGCGCCCCGCAGGCTGCCCGACGGTACCTGCTCGACCGTGGCACCCCACAGGCGGCCCAGGCTCCAGCCCGAGATGTCGTACATCACCGACACCTTGCCGCTGATGTCCCGGCCGTCGGCCAGCAGCACGTTGGCCATGCCGCGCTTGGGCTGGTGCATGTCGACGACGTACGAGCCCCTGGGATACGTCCGTCCGGCGAGCCGGAAGGGGTGTGTGGCCCGGGTGACGCGGACGTCGTTGGCCAGGAGGTGGTCGACGAGGCGGGCCGCCGCCGGGGCCGAGCGCTGGGTGCGGGAATCGCCGGGCGGGATGACGTAGGCGCGCGGGAAGTTCGTCGTGTAGACGTCCTCCGGTCCGATGCCGGGGACGCCGGGGGCCGTCTCCGGTGACACCGGTACCTGCGGGGCGCCGGCCGCGCCGCGGCGGAAGACCTCGATCTGGTCGGCGGTGAGCGAGGTGCGGTGCTCTTGGACGTGCTTCAGGGTCGCGCGGATCGCCGCGCCCGCCACGGCCGTGTTGACCGCCGAGCGGCGGCGCAACTCCGCGACGGGGAGTTCGTCGTACTCCTCGTTGTTCACCGCCAGCGGGATCTCCACCGTGTGCGCGGCGACCGTGCCGTGGAAGGCCGCGTACTGCGGGGTGAAGATCGGCGGCCAGTCGTCCCAGCCCTCCTCCTGGTCGCGGAACGGGATCTGGACCGGCTCCACGCCGTCCTTCGCGGACGTGTAGCCGAGGGCGTTGACCGCGGACTCCATGCCGAGAGCGTTGGCGTAGCTGTTCTTCAGGAAGAGGTCGTACTCGTAGTTCTCGCCGTGCGGGGGAGTGGTGGGCTCGATGAGGGTGCCGTTGACGTAGCCGTGCAGGTCGAGCAGGACGGCCGGCTGCTTGTCGAGTTCGATCTGCCGCATCGCGCGGGTCTCGGGCTGCGAGGCGGTGACGAAGTCGCGGTTCAGGTCGAAGCCGCCGGCGTTGGCGCGGGTGCCGGCGATACGGCCGTCCGGATTGGCCGTGATGTTGAAGTACAGGCGGCTGTGCGCCAGGAGGTCGCGGGTCCTGGCGTCCTTCGCCGTCGCGAGTTGCTCGACGATCTTCAGGGAGGCGTCCGTGCCCTCCCACTCGTTGCCGTGGATGTTGCTGTTGACGAAGACCGGGGTCTTGTAAGCGCGCTTGATCTCAGGGGACTTGGCGGCCGCCGCGGGCGCGTTCTCGATCAGCTCGCGCATGCGCTCCTGGGCGCGGGCCTGGCGGGTGGTCTCCGGGGCGGTGACGGTGACGAGGTAGAGGCGGTGGCCGCCGGCCGAGCGGCCGGTCACCTCCACGCTCACCCGGTCGCCGAGGCGTTGCAGGGCGTTCAGCTTCGGGGCGATCGCGTGGTACGGAGTCAGGCCCAGCTTCAGGGACTTGTCGCCGGCGTTCTCCGGATCGGGGGAGAGGATCTGGCGGCGCGGGTAGCCGCGGGCGGGCGCTGCGGTGGAGGCCGCGGCGGGTGTCTGAGCGGCCAGTGCGCGCCGGGCCGCGCTCGCGGGAGCCTGTGCCGCGCGGTCGTCCACGGCGGCGCCCTCACGGGTGACGGGCTTCGGGTCCGCGCCGGCGGTGTCGGGACCCTGCAGAAGTGAACCCGCCGTGGCGAGCGTGAGGGTGACGATCAGTACAGGTCTCGCAGGAACGGTTCTCGTGGTGCGCACGCGTACCTCCAACGGGGGTTCCTGAGATCGGTACGGCGAGGTGTACCGGTTCGACTCAACGGCAACAAGGCCGCCTTGGTGTCACCGATGACCCGGATGGCCCTTCCCGGGCGACCTGTGACATCGGTGTGACCGGAGCGCGTCAAGGGCGCGACACCAGCACCGATAGGGTTTTCCCATGCGCGATCTCGGGGTTGGTTTCCGGTACCTGCTGAAGGGCCAGCGATGGGTGGCCCGGCACGGCAAGAGTTACGGCTTCGGGCTGCTCCCGGGCCTGATCACCCTCGTCCTGTACGCGGCGGCGCTCGTCGCGCTGGCGCTGTGGGGCGAGGATGCCGTCGCCTGGGCGACTCCGTTCGCCGACGACTGGTCCAGCCCGTGGCTCGGGCTCTTCCGCGGTTTCCTGACCGCGGTGCTGTTCGCCCTCTCCCTGCTCCTCGCCGTCGTGACGTTCACCGCGGTGACGCTGCTGGTCGGGCAGCCCTTCTACGAGAACCTCTCCGAGAAGGTCGACCGGGACGTGTCCCCGGACGGCCACGCTCCCGAGTCGGGCCTGCCGCTCTGGCGGGAGTTGTGGATCTCCGCCCGGGACAGTCTCCGGATCGTCGTACGGGCCGCCCTGTGGGGCGTGCTGCTGTTCGCGTGCGGTTTCATCCCCGTCGTCGGCCAGACGGCCGTACCGGTGATCGGGTTCTTCGTCACCGGGTTCTTCCTCACCGAGGAACTGACCGCCGTCGCCCTCCAGCGCCGCAGCGTCGAACTGCGCACCCGCCTCGGCCTGCTCCGCTCCCGCAAGACCCTGGTCTGGGGCTTCGGCACGCCGCTGGCCGTGGCCTTCCTGGTCCCGTTCGTCGCGGTGTTCCTGATGCCGGGCGCGGTCGCCGGCGCCACCCTCATGGCGCGGGAACTGCTGGGCGAGGAGATCCAGGAGGACGGCGCGGAGGGCGACGAGGCCGTCACGACTCTTCCGCAGTCACCCTCAGGATCGTCCTCACCTGCGTGATGATGTCCAGCCGGTTCCGCACGAACTCCGGGTCGGTGACCTCAGTGGTGTTCCCGGCGCCGAACTGGAGCACGGGCGTGTGCACATGCCCGCCCGGCAGGACGTCGTGCAGCCCCAGCCGGTCCCGCAGCAGCGTCGCCCGGTAGGCGATCTCGTTGGAGAGGTAGTCACCGCCGCCGCCCGCCCGAGCGGTCGAGCCGGGAGTCGGACCCTCCGGGCGCACGACGGGCTCGGTGCCGCCGCCCGCCGGGATCTCGGTGACAGCGGTGTTGTCGTACACCGGGAAACGGCCGGTGTCGGCGGCCACGATCGCCCGGTACGGCAGCGTGGTCGTCGTCCACTGCGGCTGCGAGGCCGGGTCGGTGACGGGGACGGTCTCGGTGCGGCCGATGTTGTCGTTGTCCGCGAAGCCGCCCCGCCAGGCCCCGTTGGTCCGCTCCACGTCGAACCGCCCGACCCGGCCCTGGCTCACGGTCGTGAACAGATCGACCTTCGGCAGGTACGGCCGCAGCGTGCGCTCCACCGTCCCCTCCGTGAAGTCCCGCCAGCGCACCGGGAACACGACCGCCTCGATCCGGGCCGGGCCGTCCGCCGTATCGATCACCGTGCCGTCGAGGGCGAGCGCCGTGGCACCGGACGGGTTGGAGATACGGATGTCCCGGTCCAGGGTGAACGGGTCGAAGCCGGTGACCAGGATCCGCTTCAGGCTCTTGCCGTGCGGGTAGCGGAGGGCCGTCTGGCCGCGGGAGTTGCGCTCCAGTTCGTCCAGCAGAGCCGCCCGCTGACCGGCCGTGAGACCGAACTCCGGCTCCCAGGCACGCACTTCACGCGTCATGCCGAGCCGCGCCCAGTACAGCGGCCGGTCGTCGTCCCGGCTGAGGCCCGCCCGTCGCCCGCCACCACCCTTCCAACGAAGCGCTTCGCGCCCTTCATATTCCGCCGGACCACGCCCCTGCGCCCGGTCGACGGCCCGCCGCCACAACTGCGCACCCTGGTGCGCGACGATCCGGCGGGCCTGCGCGTAGGAGCGGGCCTCGTCGAGCGCCCGGGCCAGCCGCGGGGCCACGGTGTCGAATCCGGAACGGCGCAGGATCTCCCGCGGGACGGCTCTGTCGAGCCGCTGCTCCTCGACGGTGGGGGAGGGGGCCGCCTCGGCGGCGCTCGCGGCCGTCGGGACGGTGAAGCCGGTCAGCAGCGCGAGACCGAGGACGCCGAGGCGAACGCGTATGAAATTCAAGGGGTTCAAGCCTTCCGTCGCGGTGGGGGGCGATTGTCACGTGCCGGACCGCGGCAGTATCGCGTGGCGGAAGTGATCCACGCCATGGGGCGGGACCCGCGTGGCGATCAGCCGGTGCTCTCGCCCAGCAGCGTCAGGAAGTCCCGGAAGGCGAGACCGTGACCGACTCCGGGTCCAGCAGCCACTGGTACTGGAGGCCGTCCAGGACCGTCACGAGGAGGGGCGCGGCGCGCTCGGGGGTTGAGGCCGCTCGGCAGGCGCTCGCCGTACTCGGCGCGCAGCACCTCGGCCAGGGCCGAGCGGACCCCGGTGTGCGCTCCGTGAAGTACGCGCGCGCCGGATGGCCCTCCGTGACGCTCTCGCCGAGCAGCGCCGAGAAGGTCTGGATGATGGCGGGCCGCACCGCGTTGTACTCGACGAGCGAGGCCGGCAGGTCCAGCCGCAGCCGGCCGGCGGGCGTCGCGTCCCAGCGGTCCCGGTCCCGGTCCCGGAGCACCGCGACCAGCAGCGCCTCCTTGGTCGGGAAGTGGTGCAGCAGCCCCTCCTGGGTGAGCCCGACCCGCTCGGCGACCGCGGCCAGGCTCGCTCCCCGGTGACCGCGCTCGGCGATCACCTCCAGAGCGGCGCGCGATCTCAGCGCGCCGTGCCCTCTGTTGCGGCTGAACCGCCGCCGCTCTCGCGGACGTGGTTGCTCGCCGTGAGGGTTGCTCAATCAATGGTTGCGGTCCCGAGTTCTTCGCATGCTGCCGAGGCAGGATTGGGACGTTCATCGACTTCGACCGGGAGGCCGACGTGGCGGAGACAGCACAGGCGATGCAGGACGCGGCCCGCGAGGTCGCCGTCGAGGCGGCCCTCGGCAGACTCGGCCTGGACGCCAAGACACGGCTGCTGGCCGGCCAGGACATGTGGAGCCTGCCCGCCCTGCCGGAGGCCGGACTGGCCTCACTGGTCATGTCCGACGGCCCGATCGGCGTCCGCGGGGTGCACTGGAGGGCCGACGACCCGTCCGTCGCCCTGCCCTCGCCGACCGCCCTCGCCGCCACCTGGGACCCGGGGCTCGCCCACCGGGCCGGCGTGCTGCTGGCCCAGGAGGCCCGCCGCAAGGGCGTCCACGTCCTGCTCGCCCCCACGGTCAACCTGCACCGCTCCCCGCTCGGCGGCCGCCACTTCGAGGCCTACAGCGAGGACCCGTATCTCACGGGGCGGATCGGCGCCGAGTACGTCCGGGGCGTCCAGTCCGGCGGCGTCGGCACCACCGTCAAGCACTTCGTCGCCAACGACGCCGAGACCGACCGCCTCACGGTGAACAACCTCGTCGGCGAACGCGCCCTGCGCGAGCTCTACCTGGCCCCCTTCGAGGCGATCGTGGAGAACGCCCACCCCTGGGGCATCATGACCGCCTACAACACGGTCAACGGCACGACGATGACCGAGCACCACTACCTGGTCAACGAGGTCCTGCGCGGCGAGTGGGGCTTCGACGGGATCAACGTCTCCGACTGGACCGCCGCCCGCTCCACCACCGGCGCCCTCGCCGGCGGCCTCGACATCGCCATGCCCGGCCCCCGGACCGTCTACGGCGAGGCGCTCGCGCAGGCCGTACGGGACGGCGAGGCGGACGAAGCCCAGGTCGACGACGCGGTCCGCCGGGTCCTGCGCCTCGCCGCCCGCGTCGGCATCCTGGAGGGCGCCGAACCGGCCGTCACCGACCTGCCCCAGCCCGTCCACGGCGAGGGGCTCGCCCGCGAGATCGCCCGCCGCTCCTTCGTTCTCCTCCGCAACGAGAACGGCGCGCTGCCGCTGAAGCCGTGCAGGATCGCGCTGATCGGCGCCGCCGCCCGCGACGCCCGCGTCCTCGGCGGCGGCTCCGCCACGGTCTTCCCCGCCCGGACCGTCTCCCCGCTCGACGGCCTCACCGCCGCCCTCCCCGACGGGAGCCTCACCTACACCATCGGCGCCGACCCGAACACCGAACTCCCCGTCGCCGAGCAGGGCTTCGCACTGCGCGCCGTCTGCCGCGACGGCGAGGGCACCGTCATCGGCACCCGCTCGGCCGCCGGCGGCCACATCCAGTGGATGGGCGACGACCTCCCGGACGGCGTCACCCACGAAACCCTCGCGACCGTCGAGCTGACGGGCACCTTCACCCCGCGCGAGACCGGCACGCACACCTTCGGCATCAAGGGCCTCGGCCCCTTCAGGCTGACCGTCGCGGGCACCACGTACTTCCACGACGTCCAGCGCCCCGCCGAGGACGGCGACCCCTTCGCGGCCTTCTTCGGCGCCCCGGTGCCCCGCGCCCGGGTCGAACTGACCGCGGGCGAACCGGTCGAGGTCTCCCTGACCTACGCCGTCCCGCCGCCCGACGGCCACCCCATGCGGACCATCGGTTTCACCCTCGCCCACCAGGACCCGCAGCGCGACCCCGACGAGCTGATCGCCGAGGCCGCCGCGGCCGCCCGGGCCGCCGACACGGCCGTCGTCGTGGTCGCCACCACCGACCGCGTCGAGTCCGAGGGCTTCGACCGCACGGACCTGCGCCTGCCCGGCCGCCAGGACGACCTGGTCCGCGCCGTCGCCGCCGCCAACCCCGACACCGTCGTGGTCGTCAACTCCGGCTCCCCGGTGGAAATGCCGTGGCGCGACGACGTCGCCGCCGTGCTCCTCACCTGGTTCCCCGGTCAGGAGGGCGGCGCGGCCCTCGCGGACGTGCTCACCGGCGCCCACGAGCCCGGCGGCCGCCTGCCCACCACCTGGGGCTCCCTGGCCGACGCCCCGGTCACCCAGGTCGTCCCCGACAACGGCGAACTCGCCTACGACGAGGACGTCTTCATCGGCTACCGCGCCTGGGAGAAGCAGGGCCGCACCCCCGCCTACCCCTTCGGCCACGGCCTCGGCTACACCGACTGGACCTACGAGTCGGTCGAGGTCGAAGGCGCCGCCGACGCGACCACCGCCAAGGTCCGTCTCCGCAACACCGGCGACCGCCCCGGCCACGAGGTCGTCCAGCTCTACCTCGCCCCGAGCGAGCCCGACCCCACCCGCCCGGCCCGCTGGCTGGCCGGCTTCGCGGGCGTGGACGCCGGACCCGGCGAAAGCGTCGAGGCGACCGTCGCACTGCCGCGCCGGGCCTTCGAGGTCTGGGACCAGACGACCATGTCGTGGTCGTTTGTGAAGGGTTCGTACGAGATCCAGGTGGGGCGCTCGATCACGGACCGCAGGATCACCGCCACGATTAACGTCTGATCCGGGACAAGTTCCCCACCGAGCAGCCCCGGTCCGGGACCTGACCCCTGGACCGGGGCTCGTGGTCCGCCCGTCCGCGGTCCGGGCGCGTACGTCCGCCACCACGTTCCCGGCCCGGCAGGTCCCGGTCCGGCACCCCGACGGACTGCACGGGTCAGGGCCGCTCCGCCGTGACGGTCCGGTACGCGATCTCCGCCAGCCGGGCCTGTCCGTTCACGCTCGGGTGGAAGTAGTCCCAGCGGCTCAACTGGGCGGTGCCGAAGCGGTAGTCGTACACCGCGTCCCCGTCGTAGCGGCACCGCTCGTCCTTGGCGCAGACCTCCTTCAGGACCTTGTTGTAGTCCTCCACCCGCTTCTGCACCGTGTTCCGCCGCAGGTTCGCCGCCGAGTCCAGGGCGTCCGCGTCACCCAGCATCGACGGGCAGATACCCAGCTGCCAGATCTGCTTGCCCATCGGGCTGATGCGGCCCTCGGACCACAGCCGCTTCAGGTTCGGCACGCTCGCCACGAACACCTGAGCTTTGGGCAGCGCCTTGCGCAGGGAGCGCAGGGAATCCTCGAAGTCGGCGCGGAACTCGGTGACCGGGGTCATCGCCGACGGGGTGGCCCGGCAGGCGTCGTTCGCCCCCACCATCACCGTCACCAGCTGCGGCTTCCGCCGCACCGCCTGGGCGATCTGCCCGGGCAGGTCCGCCATCCGCGCTCCGGTCACGGCGTAGTTCCAGCTCCGCTCCGCGGCCCCGGCCCGCCCCAGCAGCCGTACGGCGAGGGAGTCCACCTCGGGGCTCGCACCGGTCGCCCAGGACGCCTCCGGACAGTCCGACAGCACGTCACAGGCGTCGAAACCCCGCGTGATGGAGTCACCCACGGCCGCGAGGGAACTCGGGCTGCGGTCCCAGAGAGGCGTGGGCTTCGGGGACGGCTTGGCGGTACCGGACGGGGCGGGGGAGTCACCGCCGACGGCATCACACCCGGCGACCCCCAGGGCAGCCGCCACGGCCACGGCAAGAACGACCCGTGAGCGGTGGCTTCGCTTCCGCATCCCTGGTCCTTCCCCTCGCCGCGCCCTGCCTGTCTCCCCAACCAATAACAACGCACGAGGGTTCCCGACCGGTCAGGTGCAACGGCTCACACCCGTACAAGCGTCCCCCTGGGTGAATGGCGGGCGTTTCCCGGCCCCGGGAGCGACCGTACGTCACACTCCTTGCGTCACCGCACGGTAGCCTCGCCATCAACGTGACCCGCCCGGTCACAGCCGTTCCGCCCGTTTCCAAGATGTCCCGCTCTGCCCGGAGGTTCCGGTGACGACACGTGGAGTTCTGTACGTGCACTCGGCGCCGCGCGCGCTGTGCCCGCACGTCGAGTGGGCCGTCGCCGGGGTGCTCGGTACGCGCGTCAGCCTGGACTGGATCCGTCAGCCCGCCGCCCCGGGCACCTGGCGCTCGGAGTTCTCCTGGCAGGGCCAGGTCGGCACGGCGTCGAAGCTGGCGTCGGCGCTGCGCGGCTGGCACCTCCTCCGCTTCGAGGTCACCGCGGAACCCTGCCCCACCGCCGAGGGCGAGCGCTACAGCTGCACTCCCGACCTGGGCATCTTCCACGCCGTCACCGGCATCCACGGCGACATCCTCATCCCCGAGGACCGCCTGCGCGCAGCCCTGCAACGCAGCCAGCGCGGCGAAACGGACCTGGAGGCCGAGCTCAACAAACTCCTGGGCAAGCCGTGGGACGACGAGCTGGAACCCTTCCGCTACGCGGGCGAAGGTGCCCCGGTCCGCTGGCTCCACCAGGTGGTGTGATCACCTTTCAGCATGCGTGAAGGGCCCTCACCGCTCGGTGAGGGCCCTTCACGTCGTACGGGTGGGAGGCGGGCCTTCTCAGATCGTCCGGAACGCCAGCACCACGTTGTGCCCACCGAACCCGAACGAGTCGTTCAGCGCCGCGATACGGCCTTCGACGGGCAGCTTCCGAGCCTCACCCCGGACGACATCGGCATGCGCCTCGGCCTCCGGGTCGAGGTTCTCCACGTTGATCGTGGGCGGAGCCACCCGGTGATACAGCGCGAGCACGGTCGCGACCGTCTCGACACCACCCGCACCACCCAGCAGATGCCCGGTCATCGACTTCGTCGCGGACACCGCGAAGTGGTCGGCGTGGTCACCGAACACCTTCCGCAGCGCCTTCAACTCGGCGATGTCACCGGCCGGCGTCGACGTCGCGTGCGCGTTGACGTGCACGATCTCCGCAGGGTCCAGGTCGGTCCGCTCCAGCAGGTTCTGGAGGGCGTGCGAGATGCCCCGCCCCTCCGGCTCCGGCTGCACGATGTCGTGGCTGTCGGCGGAGATGCCCTGCCCGACGGCCTCGGCGTACACCCGGGCACCGCGCTTGGCGGCGTGCTCGGCGGACTCCAGGACGACGACACCGGCGCCCTCGCCGAGGACGAAGCCGTCACGGGCCACGTCGTAGGGACGCGACGCACCCTGTGGGTCGTCGTTGTTCTTGGACATCGCCATCATGTTGCCGAACGCGGCGATGGGCAGCGGGTGGATCGCCGCCTCCGTACCACCCGCGACGACGACGTCGGCACGGCCGGTGCGGATCATCTCGATGGCGTAGCCGATGGCCTCGGCGCCCGAGGCGCAGGCGGAGACCGGCGTGTGCACGCCCGCCCGGGCACCCACGGCCAACCCCACGTTGGCCGACGGGCTGTTGGGCATCAGCATGGGCACGGTGTGCGGGGAGACGCGGCGGACGCCCTTCTCCTTGAGCACGTCGTACTGGTCGAGCAGCGTCGTCACGCCGCCGATGCCGGAGGCGATGACAGCGCCGAGCCGGTCCGGGTCGACGGCCGGGTCCTCGCCGGCCTTCGCCTCGAAACCGGCGTCCGCCCAGGCCTCCTTGGCCGCGACCAGCGCGAACTGCGCCGAGCGGTCCAGTCGGCGGGCCTGCGGCCTCGGGATGACCTCGGTCGGCTCCACGGCGACCGGGGCCGCGATGCGAACCGCCTGCTCGGCGGCCCAGTCCTGCTCCAGGGGCTTGACACCGGAACGTCCGGCGACGAGGCCCTCCCAGGTAGAGGCTACGTCGCCACCCAGCGGTGTGGTTGCGCCGATACCGGTGACGACCACGGTGCGATTGGTCGAGCTCACGGGAATTCTTTCTCCAACGGATCCGAGGATTAAGCGGCGCCACCGCCGGGTGGCGGGGCAGTCAGCCCAAAGGCCTGATCGGTCGATCAGCCCTGGTGCTTGAGGATGTAGTCGGTCGCGTCGCCGACGGTCTTGAGGTTCTTGACGTCCTCGTCCGGGATCTTGACGTCGAAGCGCTCTTCGGCGGCGACGACGACCTCGACCATGGACAGCGAGTCGACGTCCAGGTCGTCGGTGAAGGACTTGTCCAGCTGGACGTCCTCAACCGGGATGCCGGCGATCTCGTTCACGATCTCGGCGAGACCGGCGACGATCTCTTCCTGAGTGGCGGCCATGTCGGCGCTCCTTCGTAGATGTTCCAGAGGGTGTGGCAGGTGTTTCTCCGGTGCCGGACCGCATGATCCGGCACGGAGTGCCTAGGGGAGGGTAACGACAGTCGCGGCGTAGACGAGACCCGCCCCGAAGCCGATGACGAGCGCGGTGTCGCCGCTCTTCGCCTCGCCGGTCGCCAGAAGCCGCTCCATCGCGAGCGGGATCGAGGCGGCCGAGGTGTTGCCGGTGGTGCGGATGTCACGGGCGACCGTGACGTGCTCCGGCAGTTTCAGCGTCTTCACCATCGAGTCGATGATCCGCACGTTGGCCTGGTGCGGGATGAAGACATCCAGGTCGTCCACGGTGATCCCGGCCGCGTCCAGCGCCTGCTGGGCGACCTTCGCCATCTCGAACACGGCCCAGCGGAACACCGCCTGGCCTTCCTGGGTGATCGCGGGGAACTTCTCGACCGTCCCGTTCCGGTAGTCCGTCCAGGGCACGGTCTGCTTGATGGTGTCTGACTTGTCGCCCTCCGAGCCCCACACGGTCGGGCCGATCTCGGGCTCCTCGGACGGGCCGACCACGACCGCTCCGGCGCCGTCGCCGAACAGGAAGGCCGTCGCCCGGTCCTCCAGGTCGGTCAGGTCGCTCAGCCGCTCGACGCCGATCACCAGGACGTACTCCGCCGAGCCCTCGACGATCATGCCCTTGGCGAGCGTGAGGCCGTAGCCGAAGCCCGCGCAGCCCGCCGAGATGTCGAAGGCGGCGGCCTTGTCGGTGCCCAGCTTGTCGGCGATCTCGGTGGCGACGGCCGGGGTCTGCTTGAAGTGCGAGACGGTGGAGACGATCACGCCGCCGATCTGCTCGACGGAGATGCCCGCGTCCGCGATGGCCTTGCCGGAGGCCTCCAGCGACATCGCGGCGACGGTCTCCTCGTCCGAGGCCCAGTGCCGCGTCTCGATGCCGGAGCGCGAGCGGATCCACTCGTCGGACGACTCGATCGTCTCCAGGATCACCTCGTTCGGCACGACCCGGGTCGGGCGGTAGCCGCCGACGCCGAGGATGCGCGCGTACGGGGCGCCCTTGCTGGGCTTGATCTTCGCCATGCTCTCCGGCTCCTTGTCAGGCACCCGCCGCGTCAGCGGCAGGTGTCGGCGCCTCGGCGATGAGCTCGCGAGCCGCGTCGAGGTCGGCGGGGGACTTCAGTGCCAGCGTCTTCACACCGGGCAGGGCACGCTTGGCCAGCCCGGTGAGGGTCCCGCCGGGGCACACCTCGATCAGGGCGGTGACGCCGAGCTCCTTGAAGGTCTCCATGCACAGGTCCCAGCGGACCGGGTTGGCGACCTGGCCGACCAGACGGTCCAGCACCTCGGTGCCGGCGGCGACCGCCTGCCCGTCCTTGTTGGAGACGTAGGTGACCTTCGGGTCGCCGGGCGTGAGGGCCTCGGCGGCCTTCGCCAGCGTGTTGACCGCGGGGGCCATGTGGTGGGTGTGGAACGCGCCGGCCACCTTCAGCGCGACGACCTTGCGCACGCCCTCGGGCTTGTCCGCCTCCAGCGCGGCGAGCTGCTCCTTGGTGCCGGCCGCGACGATCTGGCCCGCGCCGTTGATGTTCGCCGGGGTCAGGCCGAGCTTCGTCAGGTGCGGAACCGTCACTTCGGGGTCGCCGCCGAGAAGGGCGGCCATGCCGGTCTCGGTGACGGCGGCGGCCTCGGCCATGGCGAGTCCACGGGTGCGGACGAGGCGGAGCGCCTCCTCGTGGGGGAGCACTCCGGCGAGCGAGGCCGCGGTGATCTCGCCGACGCTGTGCCCGGCGATGGCACCGACCTTCCGCGACAGCTCGGCCGGGTCGTCGAACAACATGGACGCGGACGCCAGTCCGGCCGCGACCAGGAGCGGCTGGGCCACCGCGGTGTCGCGGATCTCCTCCGCGTCGGCCTCGGTGCCGTAACGGATCAGGTCGAGTCCCGCAGCGTCCGACCAGGCCTCAAGGGCACCGCGGACACCGGGGAAGTCGAGCCATGCAGTCAGGAAGCCGGGCGTCTGAGCGCCCTGGCCGGGAGCGACGAGTACGAGCACTCTCACACTCTCTCTTGGGGACGGGCACGGCCGCCCGTGGGGACAGGGACGAAGAACACGAGGGGGTTTTGTCGAGCCCCGACAAAACCTTAGGGCTGGAGATCTCCATCGACCAGACGCCCCAGGATCAGCGCGATCCGCAGTGTGAACGCAGAGCGTACATCGGAGGGTGACCAACCGGTGACGTCAGTCACACGTCGAAGCCGGTAGCGAACGGTGTTGGGATGGACGAACAGCATCCGGGCGGCGCCTTCGAGGCTGCTCGCCTGTTCGAGATAGACGCTGAGCGTCTCCAGGAGCGCGGCACCGGCCTCCTCGAGCGGTCTGTAGATCTCCTCCACCAGCTGCTCACGGGCCGAGGGGTCGCCGGCCATCGCCCGCTCCGGAAGCAGGTCGTCCGCCAGCACCGGGCGCGGGGCGTCCTGCCAGGCGGAACACGCCTTGAGGCCCGCCGCCGCGGCCTGCGCGGACCGGGTCGCGGCCAGCAGGTCCGGCACCACCGGGCCCGCCACGACCGGCCCGGCCGCGAACGGGCCGATGAGCGACTTGGCGACGGCCAGCGGGTTGTCACTGCCGCCCGCGATCACGACCAGACGGTCACCGAGCACCCCGGTGAGCACTTGGAGCTTGGCGTGCCGGGCGGCGCGCCGTATGGCCTCGACGGTCAGTTCGCTGTCTCCGTCGGGCGCCGTACCGAGCACCACACACACGTGCTCCGGCGAGTTCCAGCCGAGGGCGGCGGCCCGCGAGACGGCTCCCTCGTCGGCCTCGCCGCTGAGCACGGCGTTCACGACCAGGGACTCGAGGCGGGCGTCCCAGGCACCGCGCGCCTCGGCGGCCTGCGCGTACACCTGGGCGGTCGCGAAGGCGA
>NZ_DF968344.1:0-779 GCF_001270025.1 Streptomyces azureus
CTAGGGGCTGTCTTTAGTTGTGATCAATGGGCTTCGTAAGAGGCCGCTGATCCAGATCGTCGCTGCGCGGAGATGGAGTCCGGCGAGGCAGCTCTCGGGCGTCTTGTCGTAGCGGGTCGCGATGCCTCGCCAGTCCTTCATCCGGTTGATGGCCCGTTCGACGGTGTTGCGGTCGCGGTAGAGGTCGGTGTCGTGGGTGACCGGCCTGCCGCCCTGGCTGCCTTTCTTTCGGCGGTTGGCGGCTTGGTCCTTCTTCTCCGGGATGACTGCCTTGATGCGGCGTTTGCGCAGGTGGGCGCGATTGGCACGGGAGGAGTAGGCCTTGTCGCCGGCGACGGCGGCAGGCCGCGTGCGGGGACGCCCCACGGGCAGGCGGACCCGCACCTTGCCCAGGACCGGAATGAACTGGGGGCTGTCGGCGGCCTGCCCGGCGGTCAGAAGAAGCGCCATCGGCCGGCAGCGCCGGTCGGCGGCCAGGTGGATCTTGCTGGTCAGCCCGCCGCGGGACCGCCCGAGCAAAGCGGCCTTCAGCCGGGCCCGCCGTCGGCGGCGGATACGCCGGCGTTCAAAGCGGGCCGGATCGCTTTCGCCGTCCTGTCCGCCTTGTTCCCCGGACGCTCCCCCTTTTGCGAGGCCGCCTCCTCGAGCGCGGCCAGGGTCTCCTCGCTGACCCGCATGCCGGCCGCGTCATGATGAGCCCGCGTGGTGGTGGAGTCCACGCTGACCAGGGACATGTCGATCTCGTCCCTGCGAGCGGCTTCGGCGATCGCCTCTTCCAG
>NZ_DF968345.1:0-410 GCF_001270025.1 Streptomyces azureus
CGACCGCAGGCGTCGACCTTTGTCGTTCGTCCTGACAGCCGGGCAGGCCGCGGACAGCCCGCAGTTCGTCCCCGTGCTGAAGAAAATCCGGGTCCGTGTGCCGGTGGGCCGGCCGCGAACCCGACCGGGCGCGGTCGCCGCGGACAAGGCGTACTCGTCCCGCGCCAACCGCGCCCACCTGCGTAAACGCCGCATCAGAGCGGTCATCCCGGAGAAGAGGGACCAGGTGGCCAACCGCAAGAAGAAGGGCAGCCGGGGCGGCCGTCCCGTCGCCTTCGACGCCGATCTTTACCGTGATCGCAACGCTGTCGAGCGACTGATCAACCGGCTGAAGGGCTGGCGCGGCATCGCCACACGCTTCGACAAGACGCCCGAGAGCTACCTCGCCGGCCTCGAACTCCGCGCTTCGA